>CAZFDO010000050.1:0-9522 GCA_964517965.1 uncultured Clostridia bacterium | reverse complement strand
TGGAAAGCAGGACCAGCATAGCCAGCAGGGTAAAACAGACAAAGAGCCAGCGGGGCGCAGACAACGGGGTTAGAAAAATATTCCTGGTTTCTGAGGAAAAATGTTTTTGCTTGTGCTGCCAGCGCCTGCTGTTTTTGAGCAGCACGATCAATATCTTGCGGTAAAGAGCACGCCAATCAGTCATAATTTAGTTCCTTTAGATATGTTTTCTTCGAATTCTTCATACGCCTTGATGATCTTTTTTACTAAGGTATGACGGACTATATCACGCCTGGTAAAATCTATGAATTTGATACCGGATATGCCTTTTAGTATATGCCTGATCTGGACCAGGCCGCTTTGTTTTTTGTTTTGCAGGTCGATCTGGGTAATATCGCCTACGATGACGGTCGTCGTTTCAAAGCCAATACGGGTCAAGAACATTTTCATTTGCTCCGGATTCGTATTCTGCGCTTCATCCAGCACGATAAAAGCGTCGTTCAAGGTCCGGCCGCGCATATAGGCCAGCGGCACTATCTCGATCACCCCTTCGTCCCGGAGATGATGAAATTCTTCCGCTCCCATGATCTCATAAAAGGCGTCATAGAGCGGCCGTAAATATGGATCTACCTTATCATAAAGATCTCCGGGTAAAAACCCCAGTTTTTCTCCTGCTTCCACCACCGGCCGCGTGAGAATGATCCGGAACACTTTCTCCGACCGCAAGGCAGCAATGGCCATGGCTACGGCCAGGTAGGTCTTGCCGGTACCAGCCGGGCCGATACCAAAAACCATATCGTATTTCTTAATAGCCTCCACATACTTTTTCTGGTTCTTAGTGCGCGGCGCCAGCTTTTTACCTTTTATGGTATAGCAAATACAATCTTCATCCGCATTGTCAGGCACTGTTGTTCTATTTTCCGGTTTATCGGCATAGAACCGGGTACTGTCCATCATACTGCGGAAACCTTTTCTATCGATACGATATCCCCGGCGGATCTGGTCGGCTAATTCATGGATCATCCGGTACGCCTGGCTCACTTTGGCTTTCTGCCCTTTGATCATCAAGGTGTTGCCATAGGTTACCAGGTTGACGTCAAACTCATTCTCGATCATCCGCAGGTTCTCATCCTGCGGCCCGAAAACATTGAGCATTTCTTCATTATCTTTTAGATAAACTGTTTTAGTAACCATGTTTTTCCAAGCCTATTCCCTCAGCTTAATATGCAATTCCCGCAATTGCTTTTCCCCCACCGGTCCGGGAGCATCAGTTAAGAGACAGATAGCTTTCTGGGTTTTGGGGAAGGCGATCACTTCCCGGATGGAAGTCTCCCCCAGCATTAAGGTGACCAGGCGATCCAAGCCAGGAGCGATTCCGCCATGCGGCGGAGCGCCATATTCAAAAGCTTCCAGCAGGAACCCGAATTTTTCTTTGGCTTCCTCCGCGCCTATGCCCAAAGTCTTAAATACTCTTTCCTGTATTTCTTTGCGGTGAATACGGATACTACCAGAAGCAATTTCCGTCCCATTCAGGACCAGGTCATAAGACTGGGAGCGCATCTTGCCGGGATCAGTCTCAAAATAATCTACATCATCGTAATTAGGCGCGGAAAAGGGATGATGTTCGCTTTCCCAGCGTTTTTCCTCGCTATTATATTGGAACATGGGGAAATCAACTACCCACAGGAAATTAAAATCCTTCTTATTGATCAGATTCAGCTTATCACCCAAATGTAAACGTAACCGTCCCAGGCTCTCGGCGGCTATCTTCGGCGCATCAGCTACGATCAGGATCAGATCATTCGGCTGGGCCCCCATAAATTCCCTGAGTTTGGCTAGAATTTCCGGTTTAAAAAATTTAGCAATAGGGGAATCCAAGCTGCTCTCGGTCACTTTGAACCAAGCCAATCCTTTAGCTCCAAATTCATTGGCTAGTTTGGTGAGATCCTCAATTTCTTTGCGTGAATAAGCGGCAATGCCGGGAGCGCAAACAGCCCTGATCACGCCCTTGTTTTTCAACACCTCGGCAAATATTTTAAACTCTGTATCCTTAACCAGTTCGCTGATATCTTTTATTTCCAGGCCAAAACGCAAGTCAGGTTTATCACTGCCATATTTATTCTTAGCCTCGGCATAGGTGATGCGCGGAAAAGGAGTTTTCAGTTCCAGGCTCATCATCTTCTTGAATACTGTGGACATCAAACCTTCCACCAGGGCAAAAATATCTTCCTGGGTCACGAAGGACATTTCCATATCTATCTGGGTATGTTCCGGTTGGCGGTCAGCGCGCAAATCCTCATCACGGAAACATTTGGCGATCTGAAAATACCGTTCCATACCAGCCACCATCAGCATTTGTTTGAATAACTGCGGCGATTGCGGCAGGGCAAAAAACATCTGCGGGTGGACCCTGGAGGGCACCAGATAATCCCTGGCTCCTTCTGGCGTGGATTTAGTCAGGATCGGCGTTTCTACCTCAATAAATCCCTGGCCATCCAAATAATCCCGCACTACCTTCACTGTTCTATAACGGAAAACCAGATTATTTTTCATCCGGGGACGGCGCAGGTCAAGATAGCGGTATTTAAGCCTGGTCTCTTCATTCACTTCGGTTTCATCGGCTACTTCAAAAGGCAGGGTTTTACTGGGATTTAATACTTCGAATTTTTTCGCCACCACTTCTATGTCACCGGTAGGCAGCTTAGGATTTTCAGTGCCTGCCGGACGCAGACTCACCTGACCCGTAACAGTCACCACAAATTCACTGCGCAATTTCTCCGCTTCCTTAAATAACTCAGGTCCTGTTTCCTGGGTATTAAAGACTACCTGGGTCAACCCTTCCCGGTCGCGCACATCAATAAAAATCAATCCGCCGTGATCGCGGCGGCTATGCACCCAACCTACCAGGCTCACTTCTTGGCCGGTATTATTTTTCTTTAATACTCCGCATGTATGTGTCCTTTTCACCCAGCCCTTCCCTTCCAGTCCAATTTAATTATTTCTTAAACTACAAAGACTATAGATATCCCCAAACTCTTCCAGAATACTAATTGGAAGGGCTGGGTTCACTGATTCTATTTCAATTTAAGTTCTTTTAAAAACGAGGTCAGGTCATTCAATTTTATCTCTTTTTGTTCCTTGGTCAGCATATCCCGCACTATGGCCATCCCTTTTTCTATTTCTTCTTCACCGATAATAACCGTAAATTTAGCTTTATATTGGTCGGCCAGACGCATCTGGCTCTTCAGGCTTTTATTTTCCAGGCAGGCTTCCACCTTCAATCCGCTCTGCCGTAGATCGCGAATGAGATTAAAAGCTTCCTGTTGGGCCGGTTGCCCCAGCAAGGCAAAATAAATATCTCCCCAAACCTCTGGTAATCCGCCGGCTTTTTGCTTTTTCAGCACTTCCACCACCCGTTCGACCCCGAGGGCAAAACCTACCGCCGGCATCTCCGGGCCACCCAGCTCTTTCACCAGCTTATCATATCGGCCCCCAGCGGCAACCGCATCCTGGGCTCCCAGGCTCTCTGATTTTATCTCAAATACGAACCGGGTATAATAATCAAGCCCCCGGACCAGGAATTTATCCACTATAAAAGCAATATTCTCTTTTTGCAGGGTTTGCTGGATATTTTGGAAATTATCACGGCAAGACGGACATAAATAATCCTGCATCGCCGGTATCTTGTCGATCACCTGCCGGCAGGTTTTAACTTTGCAGTCCAGTACCCGCAATGGATTACGTACCATCCGGCGTTGGCAATCAGCGCATAGTTGTGAGGAATTTTCCTGCAGGAACTTTTGTAATACAGTACGATATGACGGCCGGCACTCGACACAACCCACGCTGTTAATACATACTTTAATGCTATTCAGTCCAATACGCGAAAAAAACTCCACGCACCAGATAATGATCTCAATATCGCGCCAGTAACTGTCTGAGCCAATAGATTCAGCTCCGATCTGGTAAAACTGGCGGTAACGGCCTGCCTGCGGCCTTTCATAACGGAACATCGGTCCCTGATAATAAAGCTTCGTGATACTCCCCTGGACCAGCAGGTTCTTTTCTACCGCGGCCCGTACTACTCCGGCTGTTCCTTCCGGCCTCAATGTCAGGCTGCGGCCCTTCTTATCGGCGAAGGTGTACATTTCCTTTTCTACGATATCGGTATCTTCACCGATACTACGGTTAAACAGCGCAGATTCCTCAAAAATTGGCGTGCGGATTTCACTGAATCCGTAATCTTGCAGCAGCTCAACTGCGGTTTTTTCCAGATACTGCCAGAGTTCGATCTCCGGCGGAAAGATGTCTTTAGTTCCTCTTACACTGTTAAATTTCATAAAAGTTCCTTTTTGATTACCCGCCACTAAAGCGTCGGCGGGCAGGCACAGATTATTTAAAGCTCCGCCTGAGGCGGACGGGGATTAAAGCTATAAGCGATAGACAATATTTTCGATGCCATTGTTGGCGCTGCATTCCAACACCTGGGTTGCCTGGTCATGCAGATCAGACAAGACCTGGCCGACTTCTCCCGGATGCTTATCAGTAAATACTTCCAGCATAAATATATCCCGGTAACCGATATCTTTTAAGCCGGTCATAATACCGGCCCAGGGAACACGGCCATCACCCGGCGGCAGATGTTCGTCAAATTGCCCATGGTTGTCAGACAAATGCAAACTGATAATCTTCTTATTGAAGCTTTTAAGCATTCCTACCGGATCCTGGGTCAGGTTCGCGTGGGAAGTATCAAAACAGATCCCCAGGTTTTCCGCGTACAGTTCATCGATGATCTGGTTCAGGTCATGAGCCTGGCCGCCCAACAGATGCGGCAGCAGGTTTTCCACCGCCAGCCGGACATGCTTGGTTTTGCAATAATTAATTAATTCAACCAGGCTTTCCTTGCACTTGTTCAACCGGCGGTATTTTTCATCCTGGTTATTCAGATCAAAAGCTTGCATACTGGGATGAACGATAGCAATCTCGCCGGATAAATAATTCAGGACATCAATACCTTTTTTATATTCCCAGACAGCATGCACCCGCATCCCTTCATCCAGGCTGGAAATATCCATCCCCGGCCAGACCGGTAAATGCAGGGAATGCACAAAGATACCAAACTCTTTCAACTTATTGCGGAGGTTATAAGAATGGATCCGTTGCTGCCAGATCTCCAACCCTTCTTTTAAAAGAAAATTCGTATTATTGACGGCGATATTGCTGGGCGTGCCCCATTCGATAGTATCAAGACAGATCTCGATCACCTCGAACCCAGCATCCTTGATCACCGGTAGATACGGGATCACATCATGGTCATGAAAAAATCCGGTGGAAAGACCTAGCTGCAATTTAACCCCCATACTTAAATACGCTTATGGCTTATGGCTAATAGCTTATTGCACAATCATTATCATCTTTGTTTTTGCCATTGGCTATATGCCATACGCGCTCTTGTTTTTAGCGCCTTATATTTTATAGTTAGACAAATTGAAACCGCACCAGGGCTTTACGCAATAACCCTTTTCCTGATGGGAAATACAATTTAAATCCTGCTCAGTGTCTAGACGGTTAGTGATCAACCCGGCAAAAAGACGCACATAGAACTGGGCCCGGGTACAGGCGTCATACTTGGACCAGAAATTTCCCCAGCGGTAATCCCGTTCATATTTTGACCGGATCAGACCAGCTATATGCTTAGGATGCCAGTTCATCTTGGTCAGGATCCGGGTGAGCAACTGGATATTAGTCGGTTTCAGTAAATTATCATTTGGGTAACGCAAAGCATGCGCAGCGCAAACCGGCAAGACATTAATATTGAAATAATCGTAACTGCGTATCCATTCTTCCGGCGGATGCGAATACTCCTGGTCATAATAACGGTGAAACTTATAAAGTTGTGAATGTTTGTAACTATTGATCAGCTTTATTAATGGATTCGTCACGTCCGGAATAGTAGTTTGCACATGCCCGGCATAAGCAGCGGCTTTATGAAAATCCTGCCGCAATTCCAGCAAGTCTTTCAGGCTTAGCTCGATCCGCGGCAAGGTGATCTGTATAGGAGTCGCCTCAGCTACAAATTCAGTAAATTTCTGTTTCTGGACTTTATGTTTTTGATATAAGCTGAAGGCACAGCGCACATCGCGGATATTCATCGGATCGCCGTACATGGACAGGTCCAAACTTATAGCTTCCCGTCCTTCCCCGCCCTTGCCCACCGCGGTATCAGTACAGACCACCGGTATTTGCGTATGCAGCCGCACTTCCTTGATCACCAGGTGCGAGATATATTCCAGCACTCGGCCCATACCATCATGAGCCAGGTTGAAACGCAAAGCCTCCAGGTTAGCGGCAGACAAATCACGGGTTGAGGCCAGATTATCGCTGAGTTTGCCTATCTTTTCCAGGGCTTTATTAGCTTTGGATTCCCTTTTGATCTGGAAAGCAAAATGATATCCCTGGCCGGTCATGATCACCAAGGGATGGATTTCCAGGCGATGGAAGACTTTTAAAATAGCCTTATACACCACCTCCATCCTGCCGAAAACTTCTTCCGGCTGCAAATAAACCTTACCGGGGAAATCCATGTTAAAATACTCTATATCCAGGACCCCCACAGTATAATTCATATCGCTTACAGAACGGAATATATCCAGCCCTTTATCCAGTATCCAGTTAAATTTATCCTTGGAAGTGGAGATAAAGTTGCGCGCATTGATATCTTCTTCCTGTAGTGCAGTGCCGTATCCGACGAGATATTGGGCAGAAAAGCCGTCCGGGTCGTGTTCCTCACCCCCACAGTATTCGGCTATCCGTTTACGCACCTGAGCATTACGGTAAAATTCTTTATCAGACATTCTTTTCCTTTGCGGATGCACACAGATTATCACGAATGCAAACAGATTATCTTTATCCGTCTGAATCCGGTCTTTATATCCGTCTGAATCGTTCTTTTCTTAATTATGTTATTATAGCTTTATTACCGAATATTTGCAATAAAAAAAACCCCCTTGTCCCCCGGTCAGTTTTGCACAGCAAAACTAGGGGGATTACCTTGCAGAGGATTTGTTTTGTTTGTCACCCTGACAAAATTATTCTACTTCATTTCTATTAACTTCTGGTAAGCGTGTTCAGTGTTAGCGCCAAACTGTTTCAGGGTGAACCTTTCTTCAATATGCCGCCTGGCTTTATCACCCATGCGTTTGCACATACTCTTATCTGCGAGCAGTTCATATATCCTTTGAGCCATGGCTTCATGGTCTCCGGGATCGACTAAGTAGCCGGTCTCCAGATCTTTGACTATTTCCGGAATGCATCCTACTTTCGTGGCCACTAATGATTTGCCGCAGGACATCCATTCCATGACCACCCGGGCTATCGCTTCACTGCCCACGGAAGCTACTACTCCGATATCACAGGTATTCATGAATCTGACCACGTCCTCAGTGCGCCCCAGATAAGACACGTCATTCTGCAGGTCCAGGTTATACAAAGTCTCAGACAATCTCTTCCATTTAACATTTTCTTCCTTGCCCACGACAACAAATTTTACTTTAGGATAAATATCTTTGACCATTTTAGCGGCCTGAATAAAAGTACTATGCCCTTTGATCGGGTCAAGCCGGCCAACAATACCGACCAGAGCAGTATCCGGCTCGGCTTTCAATGCATTTCTCATCCCCTCATCAGCATATTGCGGCTTAAAAGCAAAAGTATCAAGGCCCTGGTAGACCGTGACAAACTTATAATCCGGCAGGCCCAGGCTTTTAATACACGCACTCCGGATAAATTCCGCGGCACAAATTATCAGATTGCTTTTTTCATATAAATGCTTATTAGCTGTATTGGCCGCAGGGGAACGGATATCCCCGCGCGTACGCACGATCGGGATGTGGCTGAAGGTAGTGCGCAAAGAAAAATACGCCCAGAAGTGACTTTGCCCGCCATGGGCATTGACTATTTCGATTTTTTCCTTGTTCATGGCTGTTTTCAGGTTAAAAACGTTGACATCACCATAATTGACTGGCAATATCGGCAACCCCATTTTTTTAGCCTGCAGCAGCGGCGGCTTGTTCGGCCAGCCGCCGACGATCACCTTATGCCCCCGTTCCGTCAGGGCTTGCGAGACCGTCAGCGCATAATTGGTGATACCGCTATCCCACGGCTCATCGATCAACTGCAATATGTTCATTAAATCTCCATTTCCATTTTATCAGGTAACTGGTTATTTTTGTTTCCGCCATTAATCCTAGCGCCGCGTCCGCCAATTATTTTGGCGGAGACTCCCTATGGTCGCGCTTACCAAAGGTCTTAAAACTAAATAATTGCTTCAGCCGCAGGCTGATCCGCCGATCTTTTTGGAGGATTGACTAAAATCGACAATGCCGCTCAAAAATATTAACAGTTCCCTGATGAGCAATCCTAGGCAGGATCTGTTAATATCTTACCATGATAATCGTCTTTTCACCGCATTAAAAACATCAGTAATCGTGATCAGCTTCATGCAAAGAAAATTCTTTTTCGGACACTGCAGCCCCCCATGTTTGCCACATGGCCGGCAGGGCAAATCTTTTTCTACCACTATATCCTTAATGCTGTACGGATAGAAACCCAGGTCCTGGGTCGTCGGCCCAAAAATCGCTACCACCGGCACCCCCAAAGCTACAGCTATATGCATAGCGCCGCTGTCATTAGATACCAACAGATTGAACCGTTTCATGATGGCTGCCATTTGCAAAATACTACTGCGGCCGGCCAGGTTAATAGCTGTTTCATGCATTTCATGAGCCATTTTATCCGCTACCGGCGCATCTGCCGGGCTGCCGATTATTATGACCGTAGCTTTAAGCTCCTTAATTAACCGGTCCGCCAGCGCCGCATATTTTTCCGTCGCATAACGTTTTGTCGGCCAGACACTCCCGGGATTTATGCCTATGACCAGGCTAGAGGCTTTAATTTCATAATCATTAAAAAGTTCTAAGGCATACTTTACTGCGTCCGGGCCAGGATCTATAAAGATGGTAGATTTTTTATCTTTCACTCCCAGGGGTTCCAGCAGGTCAAGATTCCGGTCAATCTCGTGGACATTCCTGGCTTTCTTGTAGGGCACCCGGTCAGTCAATAGAAAACTGCCTTCACTGGTAGTGAACCCGATTCTCTTAGGGATCCTGGCTAAAAAACACAGCCAAACACTCTTAAACGAACGGTGCGGCAATAAAACCACATTAAAATTATGGGCTTTTATTTTTCTCACCAGCTGCCAAAAGGCTGACCCGGACTGGTCTTGGCCTTTTTTATCGAAAACAATAATTTCGTTAATCGCCGGATTATTTTCCAGAATTTCTTTTACCGCTGGAATTACCATGACGCTGAGGTAACTATCCGGGAAAGCTTTCTTCACCGCCATGATCAGCGGGATAGTCAGGACTACATCCCCCAGGAAGGCGGTCTGAATAATTAGTATTCTTTTTATTTTTTCCATCCATTACACCTTATGTTTTTCTGCCATCTGCCATCTGCTAACTGCCATCTGTCTTTAACTGCTCC
>CAZFDO010000049.1:0-9653 GCA_964517965.1 uncultured Clostridia bacterium | reverse complement strand
GTTCAAATCCGGTATAACAATGTCCAATAGTATCAATGCAGGCTTTTCTTCCTTCACTTTTTCCAATGCCTGCGTACCGCCATAAGCAGTGACTACAGCATAGCCATTAGCTTCCAACCTTGACTTTAAAAGGATCCGCACATGAGGTTCATCATCTACAACCAGTATTTTTTTACTGAAGCTCATCTTTGCCCCCTCATTATCCTAATTTGCTCTTAGCCAACTGCAGCAACTGTTCAGCATCATTACCATCTTCAGGATACATAACCACGGCACCGGACAACTGGTCAATATCCAATTGTTTTTCTTTGATCGTCTCCATAATGCGCTTTTGCAAGGAAATGGCTCCCGGCCGGGCCGACCTGACCAGGACGACAACCATAGTATCTTCGGCAAAACGCAATACCAAGTCTTCTGCCCTTCTAACGGTATATTCGGCGGCTGCTGCTACCATTTTAATAATCTTTAAAACATCCTGATTACCCTGGGGTTGCTTGTTCTTAGACCCGATTATGATCAAAGCCAGGTTCTCATAGTCTCTCTTGGCTTTATTCAGCTGTTCCTTTAAAATATCATGGAAAACTGTTTCGGCCGTTAATTTAGGCAAGGTAATAATAAATTTACTGCCTTGCTCCATCTTGCTCTGTACACGGATCGTCCCGCTGTGCAATTCGACCAGGGCTTTGCTGATCGGCAGGCCCAATCCTGTCCCGCGGTACCCGGGCCCGGCAGTCCGGTTGAGCTGTTCAAAACGGTCAAATATTTTATGGAGGTTTTCCTCAGCTATACCCTGGCCATGGTCTTCTACCATGATCTCGATCTCCCGGCCTTTATCCATCAGGTAAATGTCTACTTTCCCCTGGTCAGGAGAAAACTTGATAGCATTATCAATTAAATTACTGAGCACCTGTTTTATCCGGTCAGGATCAAAAAACATTGTAAAAGCAGCCATTCCCAAATGAAGGTCCAGGGAGACCTGTCTTTCCCTGGCCCTGACCTCCAGGTTCTTGGCGACTGATCTTATGACCGGCACAATATCATTTTCAGTTTTATTCAGGTTGATCTTGCCAGCTTCTATTTTGGAGACATCAAGCAGGTCTGTGATGATCCTGGTTAACCGGTCGATCTCTTCTGTGGCAATACCCAGGAATTCCTTCTGTCCGGGATTAAGTTCTCCTTTGATCCCCTCTGCTACCTGGGAAATGGATTCACGGATACAGGTGATCGGGGTTCTTAGTTCATGTGACACCGTGGAAATGAATTCGGTTTTTAGCCGTTCTATTTCTTTTTGCCGGGTCACATCCCGAATGGTCAGGGCCAGACCGATGATCTCTTTTCCTTCTTTAAAAATTGGCGCAATATCAAAATGCAGTACCCGGCCAGGACTTTCTCCCAATCTCACTTCTTTACTGGTTAATATGTTCTTTTCCCATGATTCTACCAAGCTAAGGTCTACCCCTATATTAGTCAATATTTCCAACGCCTTAGCGCAATCCTTCTCGTCATCCTTACATCCCAACAAGCGCTTGGCCATTTGATTGCTCACTGCGACCTGGCCATTTTTATCCAACATTATTACGCCTTCATTTAATGATTCCACCAATACCGAGATCTTTTCATTCCATTCTAATAAGCTGCGCTGCATTCCTTCCAGCTCTTTACTGTTCTCATCAAAATCTTCCAGCAGGGAAAACATTATTTCCCGGGTCTCTTTGGCTTCCTGTAAAGCTTTTTCCAGATTCCTGGTCCGTTCGCTGATCTTTTCTTCCAGGGATGAACTGTACTGTTCCAATGCTGTCTTGGAATTATTAAGCTCTTCAATAAGAGTCAGATTTTCCCGCAAATCAGTACCCACCAGAACCATGCCGTCAATTTCATTTTTCTTGTCCCGGACCATGGCGCAGGAAAGACTGATCGGGATAGACACCAGGGTTTTAGTCCGGTATTTCACAATCACGCTATGAGTCGAGCTTTTTTTAGTTTTAGCTATAAGATCTGCCAGTATTTCGATGCTCTCCCCTTCCTGGAATAAAATATCTATGGTCTTATTAATAATTTCCTCCCGGGCATATCCAAGCAAGGAGAGCAACACATTGTTTACTTCCCGGATAGTCCCGTCATTATGCAGGACTACCAATGAATCACTCATATTATTAATAATGTTTTCAAAAAATAGCTTCCGGTCGGTTATCTCCAGATGGGCAGTTCTCAAGTCTGTGACCATCCAATTAAAAGATTGGGCCAGCTGTTCTATCTCATCACCGGTCTTAATATTGAGCCGGTGATTGAGGTCCCCGGTGGATATTTTCTGCATCGACTTCTGCAGTATAGCGATAGAATCAATGACCCGGCGGCTGAAGAACACATTAAAAGGAACCAGTAACAGCAATAATCCCACTGCCAGCGCAAACTGCCGGGCAAACAGCTCCCTGATCGGGGCAAAGGCTATGGCTGTTTCCTGGGATATAAAGATCCTCCAGGACAGGTTATTGGCCTGCAGGAGCTCATTATTAACCACCCCATAGGTAATGATCGCCGGACGATTATTGATATCCAAACCTATGAGCCAAGGCTCGCGGTTTGCTGCGATTATTTCTTTTATTTCCTGATTCAAAACACTTTTGTTTGATTTTTTTTGTAAATCCCTGACCAGGACATTGCCGCTCTCGTCAGTCAACAAAGCAATCATTCCGGGGATAGCGTTGAACTTCTCCAACCCGGTCAGCGCCTGTTTAATATCAAAAACTTCTTTGATCACGCCGATAATATTGCCACGGTTATCCATGATCGGCATACAGAGCGGTATCGACCAGGTTTTGCTGGATTCATCGAATTCAATCTGGCCGACATACACTTTCTTTTCGGCATTATTAAAAGTTTTCTGCCACCATTCTTCATCTGCCTGGTAAAAATCCGTGGTTTTGCCGGAAGCAGCCACCAGCCCGCCGAACCTGTCGGTTATAAAGATCTCGCTGGTTTTTTCTATTATATTTCTATACCTTTGCAGCCGAGTCCCGGACTGGGAATCAGTGTATTTTTTAACCAGGGCAGAGTCAGGGGAAGCTGCCAGCCATTGCTGGTCCATAGCGGCAAAATAGCTCTTCCGGTCAGGGATATTGCTATAAGAGGCATTAGCCTGCTGCAGGGGTAATATAAAACCTAATTGTTCCGATAATTCTGACAGCACTTCCACTTGCTCTTTGATCTCTTTGGCCATATTACCGGCCATGATCAAAGCCCGGCCCTGCAGGTTCTCGGCTATTGTTTTCCTGCTTATCGAAGAAATAGAATAATAGCTATAGCCGCTAACCCCGACCAGGATCACGCAGGTCAGCAGTAGATTATTTACCAGTATTTTTTCCTTGAGGCTGATCATTCTCATAGAGTTTTGGCGTCCTTGCCTTTAGCCAGTTCCTGTTTTAACTTCTCGACCTGCTCTTTCAACGCAATAATCCGTTTTTCCCGGTCGATAGTGGTCCGATGCAATATCTGCATTTCTTCTATCTTCTGGTGCAATTCTTTTTTGGAATTAGCCAATTCCTCAATAATTTTTCCGGTCTTGGAAAATTCCCGGATAGCAGTAAGAGTGCCGATAATATGGCTCTTTTTGTCTTTCAACAAGACCATATCAGCGATCACCTGGGTTCCTTTCCGGTTGTGAAACGACATCTCTTTGACCAGGCCCTGGTCAAACACTTTGGCAAACTCTTTAGCAAAAGCCAGCTGTTCCTCCAGTAACACGATATTTTTGATATCTTTATCCAATAGATCTCCCCGGCTTAACCCGGTATCTTCTAATATCCTCTTATTGCAGAACAGGACTTTGCCTTTATCATCAGTCCTAATAATACCTTCAGGTATAGTTTGCAGTATCATATCCAAATCCTGCTGCTGCTGATTCAATTCATCATTGGTTGACCGCAATTCTTCTTCCGTTGCCTGCAATTCCTGGTTAGTCGCCAGCAGCTGCTGATTGGCTGCTTCGGCAGAGATATTAGCATTAGTCAACTCCTGGTTGATATCTTCATAATGCCGGGTAATCGAGCGTTTGAGTAAGCTTAGGAAGACAAACGCAATAAAAGTTATGAATACTATGTGTGCCCTGCGTGACAGCCAGCTATTTTTAATAATAAAAATATCTGCTTGCAGCACCTCAAAAAGTACCATCATAATAAAGATGGCTACAGTATAAGGAAGCACTCGGATTCTCATTTTATTTTTGTCCATGGGGACCCTGCTCCAGCTCTTTTACTTTCTTTTTTAATTCGATGATCCGTTTCTCGCGTTCCATAGTTACCTTATTGAACCGTTCCAGTTCCTTCATCCGTTTTTTCAATTCTTCCTCCGTCCGCTTACGCTCGGTGATGTCTTGCCCCTGTGCAATGGTGGCTACCGGAGTTTTCCCGTCTGAATCAAAAATGGTGGCCGAGTTCCAGAGCACCGTCCGCATAGTCCCGTTGCAGTGCAGGATCTCGATCTCCACCGTCTGCCATCGTTCACCCCCCCAGGCTTTCTGGATGAGTTCCATCGTGGGTTGCACCTGAGCAGGAGGAAACAGCAAATCAAGCGTTTGACCCAAGACCTCGTCAGCATTCCGTCCCGTTAGAAGTTCAAAAGCATGATTGAAACGGATAATTTTAAATTGCGAAGACCAGACAATAATCGGAGCATTGGCGTAGTTTAGCAGGTTATCTAGATACGCATTGGTCTCCCGCAGCGCATCCTCTGCCCGCTTGCGCTCAGTGATATCCATAGCAAATCCGATGATCCCAATTATTTCCCCTTTTTCATTTTTATAGGGTATTTTATCGGTCTGGAGCCATTTCAATCCTTCTTTTGTTTCCATTGATTCTATGATGTTTATTCTTGGCTGTCCCGCATCCATCACTGCTTTATCATCCTGCCAGTAATGCTCAGCCGCATCTTTGGGATAAATATCGAATAATGACTTGTCTTCCATCTCTTCTCTAGTCAAGCCAGTCCCTTTGGCCAAGGCTTGGTTGACCCGGATGAATTTATTTTCTTTATCCTTATAGAAGATCATTGCCGGAGTAGAATCCAGGATGGTGCTTAATTCCTGCTGTTGTTTACGCAAGGCATCATTAGTCTTTTTACGCTCTGTGATGTCTTCGGAGATACCCAATAAGTAAACTGGGGTTCCCTTTTCATTCAGAATGGGTATTTTCTTTGTATGCAGAAATCTTTCTCCCTTGTCCTTGGTCAGAATCTTCTCTTCCGGAATATCCAATTCTTTTTTCGCATTAAGTACTTCCCTGTCTTTCTTAACGAAATGCTCAGCTTCATCCTGTGGAAAAAAATCATAGTCGTTTTTCCCGTATAATTCTTCTTTGGAGTGTCCCAAAAGATTTTCGCCAGCCTTGTTTAAAAGCTTAAAACAAAGGGTTTCAGCATCTTTTACAAAAATCATGTCCGGTATGTTTTCGACAATATTTTTCAGAAAACCTTGGTTTTCTTTAAGTACCGCTTCCGCCTGCTTACGCTCGGTGATATCCCGGACAAAGCTTAAGATATATTCCTGGCCGCCCAACTCAACTACACTGGCATTGATCTCTACCGGGATAAGAGCCCCTTCTTTAGTCATATGTTCTGATTCAAAGAGCGCCTTTCCTTCCTTTAAAATTCTGGCCACTCTTTCTGGTATCAAAGCGGCAAATTCAGGAGAATCTATTTTAGCCGGGCCCATAATTAGCAGTTCCTCGCGGGTATAATGCAGCATCTGGCAAGCGCTTTGATTAATATCCACAAATTGAGGATTAACCGGGCCCAGAGTATGGAGATATATCGCCTCAGCTGAACCTTCGATCAAGGAACGGAATTTCTGCTCTGACCGCACCAACTCCTGACGGGTTTTTTCTTCCTCGGTCACATCCCGGAAAATAACCGCGACTTTATCTCCGACCCGGTAGATGACATTATGCATATACTGGTCATGCTGGGCATCCTGGTAATGAACCAGGGGGATAATTTTATTCTCGCCTGATTTCCAGCAGTCTAATATGGCTTTATAGATATCCGTCTTCTCCATCGCCGGGAAGAACTTTTTGATATCCTGTCCCAGCACATCATGCTGTAAAAGATTGTACATCTTTTCCGCGGCCCTGTTCCAATCCATAACGATCAATTCCCGGCCTTCGTCTTTTATCTCATATAAGGCAAAACCGTCAGCCATCGAATCAAAAATAGACTGATACTGCTCTTCCATATCTGCCAGTTCCTGGGCCGCTGATTTTTGGGCCAGCCATACGCCCATGGATTGAGCGACTGTTTCCAGGATATGCTGTTCATCCGGCAAGACAAACGGCTTGTTTTCACTGTAATAGACCGTGACCTCGCCAGCTTCATGTCCGTTAACGAATAAAGAAGCAGTTAAGCCATAATCAAGTTCATCTGAATACTTATTGGTGCTGAAGGTTTCATCTTCAATAGCAATGAGCGGTACAGCCACTTCCGGATACTTCATGGCCGCTGCCAAAGCTTCCAGGACAAAATGTACTGTCTGATCAGCAGTGTCGTTTTCTTGCAGTTTTCTGGTGATCAGGGATAAGCTATTCAATTGGCGCTGGTGGTCTTGCCGGAGGCGTTCCTGTTCTTTTTGCCGGGTTAGGTCTTGGCAGAGGATAATGATCTTGATTGGTTTCTGATCTGGTCCGGTCAGCAGGATCGGCTTAAGAGCTACCGGGAAAACAGATCCATCTTTACGCAGATATTCCTGTTCGAGAACAATGTCCTTATGTTGAGCCAGATTGGTTTCCTGGATAGCCTGGCTCTCCAGCTGGTGCCATTTAGCCGGGGTCAGGTCTCGATGGGTCTTTTGGGTTATTTCCTGGAGGGTAAATCCCAGCATAGACAGGGCCGCTGGATTGGCCCTGACGATCTTGCCGTGCAGGTCAAGCTCCAGCAATCCTTCATGCATGGTTTCGGAGATAAGTTTGTATATCTCTTTTTCTTCAACCATCATATCACCCTATGCTAAATTTTCAGATTTCAAATCTCAAATCTAAAATTTCAAATTTCAAATGATAAATAATCCTCGAATAATCCTTTTCTTTAATCTGCGTAATCTGTTTTTCCAATCTGTGTAATCAAGGGGTCAGAAGGCCCCTACATGACAAACAGCATTTCGCGGTACTTCGGCAGATCCCAGTGCTCATCAGCAATAACACATTCCATGTCATCACTGTGCTTGCGTATATGTTCCATGAGCGGTTTCAATTCATTGAAATAGATCGCCGCCTTGTCTTTCCCTTCCAAATTTTTGGCTTTATCCAGTAACCTTACCAGGGCCTGGGTGTTTTTTCTTAAATAGTAGATCTTATTGGTCACATCAGCCAGGTGCCCTTTCAGGTCATCAAAAGCTTTTTCATCAATATTCAATCCTATGGTACTTCTGAGGCCGCTGATCTTTCCCAGATTGTCCGCCAGCTGCCCCTGGTATTCAAGGCCAGCCGGGACCACGATGGAGTCAACCATCTCCCGCAAAGTATTAGCTTCGATCGTGAGCACAATATTATACATTTCCACCCAGATATTATACCGGGCCAGCAATTCATCCTGGCTTAATACTCCCTGTTTTTCAAAAATTTCAACATTCTCCTTAGTCGTAAAAGCAGCCAGAGCCTCGGCTGTAGCAGCTACATTAGGCAAGCCGCGTTCGGCGGCTTCACGGACCCATTCAGGAGAATAATTATTCCCTTCAAACCGGATCTGCTTGTTTGCTTTGGCCACCATGGCAATAACTGAGATCACCGCAGAATCAAAGTCTTTACTCTTCGATTCCCTGGCTATTTCAGCAGCTACGTAATTCAAGGAATCCGCGATGATGGTATTAATTACGGTTAAGGGCCAGCTGATATTCTGTGACGAACCTACTGCCCGGAATTCGAATTTAGCGCCGGTAAAAGCAAACGGCGAGGTCCGGTTACGGTCAGTGGCGTCTTTGTTCACTTTAGGCAAACGGCTTACTCCCAGGTCGATAATGTCCTTTTTGCTGACCTTGTGTTTGGCTCCGTTTTCAATGGTATCCAGGATGTTAGTCAGTTGCTCTCCCAGGAATACAGACACGATAGCCGGAGGAGCTTCATTAGCTCCCAGGCGGTGTTCATTGCCGGCCGAGGCAATACTGGCCCGCAGCAGGTCAGCATGCCTGTTCACCGCGCGTAGCACCGCTACAAGCACAGCTAAAAATTGCAGGTTGTCCTGCGGGGTTTGCCCCGGATTCAACAGGTTATTGCCCTGGTCATCAGACATGGACCAGTTCACATGCTTACCGCTGCCGTTTACTCCGGCAAAGGGTTTCTCATGCAGCAGGCAGACCAGATCATGGCGCAAGGCCACTTTTTTCATTATTTCCATCAACAGCTGGTTATGGTCAGCCGCAATATTTGATTCTTCAAAAATAGGCGCAAATTCAAACTGGTGCGGAGCTACTTCGTTATGACGGGTAGCTACCGGAATGCCCACTTTATAGGCTTCCACTGATACTTCTTCCATATAGTTCAGCACCCGTTCTTTGATCGAGCCAAAGTACTGGTCTTCCAATTGCTGCCCTTTGGGCGAAGAAGCGCCGATCAAGGTACGGCCGGTTAGTATCAGGTCCTGGCGCAATTTATAGTAATTATGATCGATCAGGAAATATTCCTGTTCCGGCCCGCAGGTAGAGACAACTTTTTTCACTTCTTTGCGGTTAAACAGTTTGAGCAATTTTATGGCTGCTTTACTGAGGGCTTCATCGGAACGCAGTAACGGCAGTTTCTTATCCAGCGCATAGCCATGGTAGGAGACAAAGATGCTGGGGATACATAAAGTTTTGCCTAATTGGGTTTCATTGATAAAAGCCGGGCTGGACGGGTCCCAGGCAGTATAACCGCGGGCTTCAAATGTGCTTCTGATTCCCCCGCTGGGGAAGGAGCTGGCATCAGGCTCTCCCAGTATCAGCCTGGAGCCGGGAAATTTTTCTAATACCTTGCCCTGGCTTTGCAGGGCAATGAAACTGTCATGTTTTTCCGCGGTCAAGCCGGTCATGGGCTGGAACCAGTGAGCATAATATACTGCTCCTTTTTCCACGGCCCAGTCTTTCATCGCCCCGGCGATCTCATCAGCTTCCTGCACGCTGATAATTATACCCTCAGCCAGCCAACGCCTGAAGGAAGCAAAGGTTTTTTTACTTACCCGTTTTTGCATGGCGTTGATATTGAAGGTATGTGAACCGAAATAGCCGGAAACTTTTTTTGGTTTTTCTACCTTCTTCAGCGGCACGCTCTCAATTTTATCCACCACTTTTTGTCTGACGCACATCTTTTGTACCTCCACCCGTATTTTCAGATGAGACACTATAATACATTTTTGTATTATACTTTATCGCCTGATTAAATGCAAGCGTTTCTCTTTCCGGCGATTAACCATTTTCAGGACTTCAAACCAGAGGATACTAAAGATTCCCGCTACGAAGCAAATTAGAAAGTCTTTCCGGCTGATCTGGGAAAAATGGAATAACCTTTTTAAGAACGGAATATTCAGGCTCAAAGCCAGAAATAGCGAGGCTCCCGCCAAGACCAGCCAGGATGCTTTATTGGGAGCGCGCAATGTAGTAATGATCGGTTTTGACCAGGAACGGTTCGTGAAGATCAGGGCTA
>CAZFDO010000048.1:4337-10154 GCA_964517965.1 uncultured Clostridia bacterium | reverse complement strand
GATACAAAACAGGGATTATTATTATATATATGAGAAATTTTATCAGACATCCCGTAGATATTCCCATAGAGATACATCATCTTGCCCTGGCTTCCCCGCGCGAGCATAAACTGCACGATATCAGTTTAGGCGGCCTTTCCCTGCAGGCTGACCACTATGTCGGAAAAGGAACATTGATAGATATCAAGATCCCGGTCAGCCAGCCTCCTTTTGAAACCAAGGCCCGGGTGGTGTGGTGCAAAAAAAAGGGTGCCCAGTATGACATTGGAGTAGAATTTGATGAAGAGAAAGAAGCCTTTCGCGCCAGGATGGTAGAGCAGGTTTGCTATATCCAGCATTATAAGAAGGAAATAGCGGAGCGCGAAGGGCGGATACTGGATGGCCGTGAGGCGGCGCAGGAGTGGATCGCTAAGTACGCCAAGGATTTTCCAGGCAATGAGGATAAAAGCTAACCGGAATTTTATTAAGCGGTTATACCACTTGCGGTATAACCGCTTTTTTTGTTATAATGACCTGGTTATGAACAGGATAAGTGCATGAAACCAAAAGTGATACTGGCGTTTGATCTAGGCACGACCGGCAACCGGGTGATGGCTTTTACCCGGGAGGGTGCTGTTGCGGCCAAATCATATTATGAATTTCCGCAAATTTTTCCGCAGGCAGGCTGGGTAGAGCATGATCCACAGGCCATCCTGGAAACCACTTTAAAAGCACTGCAGGATGTAGTTGCTGTTGTCGGAGCAGAGAATATTGAAGCCATTGGCATTACCAACCAGCGGGAGACCTCGATCCTCTGGGATAAGAAATCCGGCCAACCGGTTCATAATGCCATTGTCTGGCAGGACCGGCGCACTGAAAAAATATGCCAGCAGCTATCCGCCCATAGAGATATTATTAGACAAAAAACCGGTTTATTACTGGATCCGTATTTTTCCGCTACCAAAATAACCTGGCTGCTGGAGCAGATACCGGGGTTGCCAGAGAAGATCAAAGACGGAGACATTATTTTTGGCACGCCTGATACCTGGCTATTGTGGCATCTGACTGGCGGGAAAGTACATGCCACAGATCCCAGTAATGCCTCTCGAACTCTATTGTACAACATCAATGAACTGCGTTTTGACCAGGAATTATTAAATATTTTTGGCATTCCGTCAAATATCTTACCTGAAGTGAAAGACTCTGACGCTGTTTTTGGTCTTATGGATAAGAAATTTAGCGGCCGGGAGATCCCTATTACCGGTATTCTTGGTGACCAGCAGGCAGCCTTATTGGCCCAATGCGGCTGGGATAAAGATCTGGCCAAGGCTACCTACGGCACCGGGATTTTTACCATGGCTAATACCTTGAAAGAACTCTGCCGGTCAGAACGATTAGTGACAACTATAGCCTGGAAAATAGGCGGGGAAGTGAATTATGCTTTGGAAGGCAGTATTTTTATGGGCGGGGCTTCACTGCAGTGGCTAAGAGACGGGCTGCAGATCATTGAAAAAGCCGGCGACAGCGAACAGCTGGCGGAAAGTCTTAAAGATAATGAAGGAGTATATTTTGTGCCGGCTTTGCAGGGATTGGGAGCTCCTTACTGGGACTCGCAGGCACGTGGCGTTATCATTGGCTTGACCAGGAAAACAACCAGGGCCAATATTGCCAGGGCAGCTTTGGAAGCCATGGCTTACCAGGTGCGTGAAGTGGTAGAGGAAATGCAATTAACCATGAAGCAGAAGCTGAACATTTTGCGGGTAGACGGCGGTGCGGCCGCGAATAATTTTCTCTTGCAGTTTCAGGCAGATATCGCTAGAATTACTTTAGAACGTACGGCCATGAATGAAACTACAGCGCTGGGCGCCGCGGGAGTGAGCGGACTGAGCGCCAGATTCTGGAGTAAAGAAGAATTCAAAAAAATAATAAGCAAAGACAGATCGTTTAAACCGCAGCTGGATGAAAAACTGGCTGCTTTTTACTTCGCGAAATGGCAAGACGCAGTACAACGCAGTTTACATTGGGAAAAATAGGGAGGACTAATTGGCACTTCGGGAAGAAATGGAAAAAACCGGTAATTGGCTGTTTAAATGGAGGAGCTATTTGCCGTTATTCATGATCTTGTTGATCCTGCTGGCGCTAAAAGATTCGCGTTATAGCGCTGTAAACCAATCTTGGGCCCGCACCTGGGAAATAATCTGCCTGCTGGTTTCCTTTAGCGGTTTGGGGATCAGGATGATAGCGGCCGGTTATGTGCCGGGAAATACTTCTATCCGGGGAACCACAGAACAAGAGGCAGATGTTTTAAATACCAAAGGAATGTATTCCCTGGTCAGGAATCCCTTGTATCTGGGAAACTTCATAATTTGGTTCGGTATTTCTTTGTTACTGCGCCAGTGGTGGTTCAGCCTGATAGTGGTGCTGATCTTCTGGGTGTATTATGAAAGGATCATTTTTGCCGAGGAAGAATTTCTGCGCCAGAAATTCGGAGATACTTTTGTCCAATGGGCGGCGCACACCCCGGTCTTTATACCGCAGCTAAAAAATTGGCAGAAAACAGAAATGTCATTTTCCTGGCTGACTGTAGTGCGCCGGGAGATGTCTTCTTTCTTTGCTATTATCGCTTCTTTTATGTTTATTAAATTAAGCAGTGATTATTTCACCTATGGAAAAATTGTATTTGATAAAATGTGGCTGATTATTTTTGGCATCAGTCTGGCCATATACCTGATCCTGATTATCTTAAAACGGTTTACCAATACTCTACAGGTTGAAGGCAGGTAAAAGATATTATGACACAACTAAGCAAAATGGTAGCCTATCAAAAAGGGGCGGTGGTTAGCCGCACGGTAGTCAAGAAAAATACCGGTAATGTGACGCTCTTTTCTTTTGACCAGGGGCAGGGCTTAAGCGAACATACGGCTCCATTCGAGGCCCTGGTGTACCTGATAGACGGGGAAGCAGAAATAACGATAGACGGCAAACCGCAACGGGTAAAAAAAGGGGAGCTTATCGTATTGCCGGCGAACCGTCCGCATGCTTTGAAAGCAGTCCAGAAGTTTAAAATGATGCTGGTGATGATAAAATCAACAAAGTGATTATCCCCTGCTGATCCCGATAAATCGGGATCAAAGATGCGGGGACAGGCACCGATTAGAAGGCGAATTATGAAAAAGAAGTTTATGTTATTGGCGATCAAAGAAGCACGGAAGAACCTGAGAGATATGCAGGGCGGGCCTTTTGGTGCTTGTATTGTCAAAAAGGGGCGAGTAATTGCCACTGCCCGCAATACTGTATTGAAAAATGACGCTACCTGTCATGCCGAGATAAATGCCATCAGGATAGCGTCTAAGAAATTGCGCAACTTCGATCTGAGCGGTTGCGAAATATATTCCACCACTGAGCCCTGCCCGATGTGCTTTGCCGCCATCCATTGGGCCAAGATCGGTAAAATTTATTACGGCACAAATATTGCTGATGTACAGAAAAGAGGATTTAACGAGTTGGCTATCAGTAATAGCGTGCTGAAGAGACTTGGCCGGAGTAAGGTAGTAATTGTAAAAGCTTTGGCCATGAAAGAGGGCCTGATTTTATTGCAGGAATGGGACCATTTAGCTGAAAAGAAAATATATTAAAGAGCATTAATTATCTAAAAGACTATTAGAGACCAGCCTGAGGCTGGTTTTTTTTATTTGGAGGCATTTTTCCCTTGCTTTTAGGCGCTTCAAAGGAGTAAAATTTAAGGTATGAAAAGTGTTTTTAAGACAGCCTGGCTGTTGTTTTTTTTAGTACTGCCACATTCTATGGTTACCGGCGAAGAATCAGTGCCGCGCTGGGGGTTAGGATTAAATTACCCCGGGGCCGGGATCAAGTACCTGTTTAATGACAAACTAAGCCTGGAATTGCGGGGACAATTCGCCGAAGATATAGTCATTGGCGGATTGCGGGTAAATTACTACTTTAATCCTGACAGTAATGCGGTGCTGTTTATGGGTGTGGAGTCGGATTATATCAGTTTTAAAGGAGAAGAGAGCAAGGGTTATGGCTTCGCTGAGGAGTTATATCTGGGCATTGAATTCTTCTTGTTGAGCCATTTTTCCCTGCAGGTTGATTTTGGCCCGGCTTTTATAATTTTAAAAGACAAGGATTCAGCACTGAGTGTTAATGGTATCGAGTATGTCGTTAATTTTGGGGTGAACTGGTATTTTGGCAGTCAGAAAGGAACCAGCCGGTTCAATGCGGGAGAAGAAGAGGAAGAGGAAGAAGAAGAGGAAGAAGAAGAGGATCAAGGGTCAGATGAATGAAAAAACTATATATATTACCTTTAACTTTAGTCTGGTTGCAGTTGAGCCTGGTATCAGCTTGGCCGGGAGGGATAAGCTTGGGTATGAGCGGAGCGGTACATAAAAAAATAGACGAACTTGACGAAAAAGTCCAAAATAATAAAGAAACAACTGCTACTGAACGGTCTCTGCTACTAGGAACATTTGAACCAGCTGACGGGAAAGTACTGTTGATCATTGGTCAGGATAAACCTGCGCATGATCAATATATAGCTGATATCGGCAATCCCGGTGGCTTAATGTTTTATACTTCTGTGCAACGCCTGGAAGGCTTGTTGACCCCGGTCAGCGCCAGTAACGGCACCTGGGATTTTCCGGTGAGTTTTACCGCTTATCCAAATATGGTGGTCCAGATCGGCTTGTGGATGTCCGGGATGACTGGCAGTGAGGATGACCTTGACCGGATCGATAGTGGCGTCTATGACGCGAACCTGGATACGCTCGGCAATTGGCTAAGAAATTTAGCCCGGCCGGTTTATTTGCGCGTAGGTTACGAATTTGACAATCCGGATTTTAATTATAACGCGGAAAAGTATGTCAGGGCATATAGGCATGTAGTTGATCATCTTCGCGCTCAGGGTATCACTAATGTGGCTTATGTCTGGCATTCCTGGGCTCAAAATAATTCAACCGCAGCCATGAGCTGGTATCCCGGAGATAGTTATGTAGATTGGATAGGGGTTTCGTTTTTTTTGACGGAGATGAGTGCATACATGGATTATATTGCCGCTATTGCAGTCGAACATAATAAGCCGCTCATGATCGCGGAAGCTACGCCGTTTGGTATCGGGACCTTATCCGGACAAGCTTCCTGGGATAGCTGGTTCGATCCATTCTTTGATTTTATAGCTGCTAACAGGGTAAAAGCTATATCCTATATTAACTGGGACTGGGAAACTATCCCGCAGTTCCAAGGCCAAGGCTGGGGCAATTGCCGGATTCAAAATAATGTCATCGTAAAAGGCAATTGGAACACAGAGATAACCCAAACAAAATATTTAAATTCTTCAAGTACCTTGTTCAGCGAGCTGGGATACTAACTAGTTGCTCTAGAAAAGAGTTTTAACATGTCCAAAAAGCTCTCTTTCTTATTTTTTCTAGTACTCTTCTTGAATTCCACACTATATGCCGCAGAAAAAAAACTTACCGTTATTACCACTTTATTCCCGCTCTATGATTTTGCCCGCAATGTCGGGCAAGATAAGATCAATGTGACCCTGCTCCTCCCGCCGGGTGTTGAAGCCCATAGTTATGAACCCAGCGCCGGTGATGTCCTGAAAGTGGCGGGAGCTGATATCTTTATCTATACCAGCAAGCTGATGGAACCATGGGCGGAAAAGTTTGTGCGGGGGGTGAATAGTAAGAAGCTATCCGTAGTAGAGGCTGGCGGCGGTATCACGGGAAGAGACCCGCACCTGTGGCTGGATTTTATCAAAGCTATGACCATGGTTAACCGCATCCGGGATGCTTTCATCGCCAGGGATGCGGCTAGCCG
>CAZFDO010000048.1:0-4327 GCA_964517965.1 uncultured Clostridia bacterium | reverse complement strand
GGGTTTTTTATCTGGCCACTGCTAAACAATATAATAAAAACTTGGCTGACCTGGATGCCGAGTACCAAAAAACATTGGCCAGATGCCAGAACAAAGTGCTGGTCCATGGCGGGCATTTTGCCTTTGGCTACCTGGCCCAACGATATCATTTGCAGTACATAGCGGCTTATAAAGGATTTTCCCCTAATGCGGAACCGACTCCCAGGAATATGGCGGAGCTGGTTGACCAGATCAAACAATATAAAGTGAAATACATTTTTTATGAAGAGCTTCTTTCCCCGCGGGTGGCCGAGGTCCTGGCCCAGGAGACTGGAACGCAACTACTCAAACTCTCTGCTGCCCATAATCTGTCCAGGGAAGAACTGGATAAAGGGGTGGGGTTCATTGATATAATGAAAGCTAACCTGGAAAATCTTAAAAAAGGATTACTATGTCAGTAAGTTCTTTAGCCATAGATCAAGTTACGGTCAAGTACCAGTCCAGCGAAGTGTTAAGCGGGATCTCTTTTACCGTACAGCCTGGAGATTATATCGGCCTGGTGGGTCCTAATGGTTCCGGGAAAACCACTTTGGTCAGGACGATACTTGGGTTGATCAAGCCAAGTAATGGTGAAATAACTATTTTGGGAACCAGGCAGGAAAAATTTACTGCGTGGCAAAGAATAGGGTACCTGCCGCAGAAACTAACTTCATTTAATCCGCGGTTCCCGGCGACAGTCAGGGAAGTCGTAGCTTTTGGGCTTTTAGCCGGGAAAAAATTCCCCAAACAGATGTACCGTACCGATGAAGTAGCCATAGACAAGGCGTTGGCCCTGCTGGAGATCAGGAATATTAAAAACAAGCTTATCGGTGAACTTTCCGGAGGGCAGCAGCAACGCGTGCTGGTGGCCAGGGCTATTGTCGGGGAGCCGGAACTCTTGATCCTGGATGAGCCTACTACGGCCCTGGATCCGGAAACCCGGGAAAAGTTTTTTGCCGTATTAAAAGAATTGAATGAAAAAAAGAAAGTAACTATCATTTTGATCACTCATGATATTGGCAATATCGGAAAATATGCTTCAAAAATGCTGTATTTGGATAAGAAAGTCATCTTTTACGGCAGTTTTGATAATTTTTGCTCGTCTGTTGAGATCACTGAATATTTTGGCGAATATGCACAGCATCTTATCTGTCATCGGCACGACAAACACTGAAAGGGTCTGTAGTTATGAACCTCTGGCATTTCCTAAGTTATGGCTTTATGCAGCGAGCAGTGATCGCGGGTTCGTTCATTGCTGCCCTCTGCGCGGTGTTGGGCGTGTTTTTAGTGTTGCGCCGCCTTTCGCTGATCGGTGATGGACTGGCGCATGTGACTTTCGGCAGTTTGGCGGTAGGTTTATTTTTTAACGCCACGCCTCTTTATGTAGCTTTGCCTTTAGTAGTCCTCAGCTCTTTGGGCATTATGAAACTAACCGAAGCTCAGCATATGTACGGAGATGCGGCTATTGGTATTGTTTCAGCGCTGGGCATTGCCATCGGCATTTTGCTGGTGAGCGTGACCAAAGGCTTTAATATTGACCTGTTCAGCTATTTATTTGGCAATATCCTGGCTATTAGCACGGCAGAAGTGTACATTGCCATGGCTCTCTCTGTCGCGGTGATCATTGTGGTGGCCTTGTTTTACCAGGACCTGGTGGCAGTCACTTTTGATGAAGAGTGCGCCCAGGCTGAAGGCATCAATACCAAGGCTGTAAACAAAGTGCTGGTGATCCTGACGGCAGTGACAGTGGTGCTGGCGATGAAAGTAGTTGGTATCATGCTGGTATCCGCCTTGCTGATAGTGCCGACAGTGACTGCCCTGCAAATAGCTAAGGGCTTTAAAATGACCATCCTGGCTGCCGTAGTCGCGGCTGTGGTTTCAGTTTGGATCGGCATCATGCTCTCATTTTTCCTGGACTGGCCCAGCGGCGCTACTATCGTACTGGTCAGTTTTGTTTTGCTGGTGTGCGCTTTTGTTTATCGCCGGATCAAGAAATAAAAATACAAGGATTCTGAACTATGGATTACAGTGAGATCAAGAATATCACCGGTCTTACCCAGCAGGAAGCGCAAACCCGCTTAAAGGCAGAAGGCTATAATGAGCTGCCGGCCAGCCGGAGACGCAGTATCTGGAAGATCGCCTATGAGATATTTAGCGAACCGATGTTCCTGCTGCTGGTCGCCTGCGGCGGGATTTACCTGCTTTTGGGAGATGTCCAGGAAGCGCTCATGTTGCTGGGTTTTGTTTTTGTCGTGATGGGCATCACTCTCTACCAGGAACGCAAAACCGAGCGGGCGCTGGAAGCCTTACGGGATATCTCCAGCCCCAGGGCCCTGGTGCTCAGGGATGGAAAACAACTGCGTATCGCCGGCCGGGAAGTGGTGCGGGAAGATATCCTGGTACTGGCTGAAGGTGACCGTATACCAGCTGATGCTGTTATCCTTTGGTCCAGCGCGCTGGCGGTGGATGAATCTTTATTAACCGGCGAATCAGTGCCGGTGCGGAAAATTGCGAAAAAAGCCGACCAGGAAATGTCCCGTCCAGGCGGGGATGATACGCCGTTCATATATTCCGGTACACTGATAGTGCGCGGACAAGGTATGGCCAAAGTAAAAGCCACAGGAATGGATACGGAAATCGGCCAGATCGGCAAATCCCTGCAGGCTTTGGAAGAAGAAGAGACTGCTCTACAAAAAGAAACCGGAAAATTAGTAAAGAATATAGCTATTATTGGCGTGGTTTTATGCTTGATCGTCATTGTCGCCTATGGCTTGACTACAGGCAGTTTCCTGCATGGTTTCCTGGCTGGTATTACCCTGGCTATGGCTATGCTGCCGGAAGAATTTCCAGTGGTCCTGACCATTTTCCTGGCTTTAGGGGCTTGGCGTATTTCCCAAAAAAATGTTTTAACCAGACGGGTACCGGCAGTTGAAACCTTAGGTGCAGCTACGGTACTTTGTGTGGATAAAACCGGGACCCTGACCATGAACCGGATGACGGTCGGAAAAGTGTGTGCCCAAAGCGAGTACTTTGCCGTGGATCCGGAATATAAAGGGCTGCTGCCGGAAAAATTTCATGAAATCGTGGAGTTTGCCATTCTGGCCAGCCAGCATGATCCCTTCGACCCGATGGAAAAAGCCCTCAGGGAGCTGGGGACTAAAACCCTTTCCAACACCGAACATCTACATCATAATTGGGCCCTGGTCCAGGAATATCCGCTTTCCCAGGAATTACTGGCCATGTCCCATGTCTGGAAATCACCGGATGGAAAAGATTATATTATAGCGGCCAAAGGTTCGCCGGAAGCGATCATTGATCTCTGCCATATGCCGGCTAAAGAAGCGGCTGATGTTGAATCCCAGATAGCCAGGCTGGCGAATGAGGGGTTGAGGATCATTGGCGTGGCCCGGGCTAATTTCAAACAAGAGTCCTTACCGGGACAACAGCATGATTTTACTTTTGAATTTGTAGGCCTGGTCGGCTTGATGGATCCGGTGCGGCCGACAGTAGCTGAATCCATAAAAGAATGCTATACTGCCGGTATCCGCGTGGTGATGATCACCGGGGATTATCCCGGTACGGCCATGAATATCGCCCGCCAGATCGGTCTACAGGCAGCGGATAAGTATATCACCGGCCCGGAACTGGAAAAGTTAAGCGCTGCAGAATTGCGTGAACGGATCAGGCAAACGAATATTTTTGCCCGGGTCATGCCGGAACAAAAGTTATTACTGGTCAATGCGCTGAAAGCCAATGGCGAGATAGTCGCCATGACCGGGGATGGCGTAAATGACGCCCCGGCGCTGAAAGCGGCCCATATCGGCATTGCTATGGGCGGGCGCGGGACCGATGTCGCCAGAGAAGCGGCCGGCCTGGTCCTGCTGGACGATGATTTTTCTTCTATTGTGGCGGCGGTCCGGCTGGGCCGAAGAATTTTTGATAATATCAAGAAAGCCATGGCCTATATTTTTGCCATTCACGTGCCGATCGCCGGGTTGTCCCTGGTGCCGGTCTTGCTGAAATGGCCCCTGGTATTACTGCCGGTGCATATTGTTTTTCTGGAGCTCATCATTGACCCGGCCTGTTCCATTGTCTTTGAAGCGGAAAAAGAAGAGCCGGATATTATGCGCCGCCCGCCGCGTGACCCAAAGCAGTCACTGTTCAACCGGCACACCATCGGTATCAGCCTGCTGCAAGGCATGATTGTTTTTATCGTTGTTTTAGCAGTGTATGCTATAGCTTTATTCCGGGGTTTAGGGGATCTGGAAGCCAGGGCTCTAACTTTTACCACCTTGATCGTCGCCAATAT
>CAZFDO010000047.1:9571-10279 GCA_964517965.1 uncultured Clostridia bacterium | reverse complement strand
TTGAAAAATACCGCGAATATTTGCCGGTATCGGATAAAACCCCGCTAATTTCTTTATTGGAGGGGAACACTCCGCTTATTCCCGCGAAAAATCTGGGGAAAGTGTTGGGCGGCAAAGTGGAAATATACCTGAAATACGAAGGGTTAAATCCTACGGGGTCATTTAAGGACCGGGGCATGACCATGGCTATTTCTAAAGCTGTAGAAGAGGGAAGTAAAGCAGTTATTTGCGCTTCTACGGGGAATACTTCAGCTTCAGCAGCAGCTTATGCCGCCAGAGCCGGAATAAAATGCGTAGTTTTAATACCCGAAGGGGCCATTGCTTTAGGTAAACTATCCCAGGCCATGATCCACGGGGCGCAAGTCCTGCAGATCAAAGGCAATTTTGACGATGCCTTGGAACTGGTGAAGGAGATTAGCGGTAAATTTCCCATTACCCTGGTGAATTCCCTGAACCCGTACCGTATTGAAGGACAGAAAACCGGGGCTTTTGAGGTTATTGAAGTATTAGGTGAAGCTCCTGATTACCAGTTCATGCCGGTCGGGAATGCCGGGAATATTACGGCCTATTGGAAAGGTTATAAGGAATACAAAGAAAAAGGTAAAACCAAGAATTGTCCCAAAATGATGGGCTTCCAAGCTGCAGGTTCAGCCCCGATAGTATTAGGGCATCCAGTCAAGGATCCTAAAACCCTGGCTACTGCCATCA
>CAZFDO010000047.1:1561-9561 GCA_964517965.1 uncultured Clostridia bacterium | reverse complement strand
CAAGCTGAAGCAGCTCGTGATGAATCCGGCGGGATAATTGATATGGTCAGTGACGATGATATTGTCAATGCTTATAAAATGCTAGCCAGTTTGGAGGGCGTTTTTTGTGAACCTGCCAGTGCCGCCGGCGTTGCCGGCTTGAAGAAATATATCGAAAAGGGATATTTTCAGCGGACACCCCACGTCGTTTCTCCCCGAGAAACGATACACGGAGGCAGGTCGGACAGCAGGCAGCAGACAATTAAGGTTGTATGTATTTTAACCGGCCATGGACTGAAAGACCCTGACCGGGCGATCAAAGTAGCGGTACAACCAAAAGTAGTAGAAGCAAAAATTGATATAATCAAACAAGAAATTGGTTTGTAATCTGTGTAATCTGTTTTTGAAATCTGTGTAATCAAGAAGGCATTCTATGAAATACGCAATCTTAATCGGCGATGGGATGGCTGACTATCCTCTTCCGGAGTTGGGCTTTAAATCCATTCTGGAAGCAGCCAATACTGAGCATATGGATAAGCTATGCGTCATCGGTCAGGAAGGACTGGTGCATAATATTCCTGATTCTTTACCTGCCGGGAGTGATGTTGCTGCTTTATCATTGATGGGTTATGACCCGGAAAAATATTATACCGGCCGTGGCCCCTTGGAAGCCGCCAATATGGGCGTGATATTGGAAGGGGAAGAAAATGCTTTCCGCTGCAACCTGGTATATATTGCCAATGGAGTAATGGTAGATTACAGTGCCGGACATATTTCTACGGAAGATGCTAAAATATTGATTGAATATATGCAGGATAAACTGGGGACTGAAAAAGTGCGCTTTTATCCGGGCATGAGTTACCGGCACCTGACTGTGATCAAAGGTGATTTTGCCGGTTTAAAGACCACTGCTCCGCACGATATCACCAATCAAAAGATCGGCGCTTTTTTGCCCACTGGCCAGGGGCAGGAAATTATCCAGGAACTGATGTTTAACTCAGCGCCTTTACTGGAAAAACATGTAGTCAACCAGCGGCGCTTGGAAGACAAGAAAAAAACCGGCAATATGCTCTGGTTATGGGGACAGGGGAAAAGGCCCCAGCTGCCTACTTTTAAAGAAAAGTTTGAGTTGACCGGATCGGTCATCTCGGCGGTTAATCTGATCAAGGGGTTGGGCCGCTATGCCGGCTTAAATGTGATCGAAGTGCCTGGCGCGACTGGTTATATTGACACTAATTACCGGGGCAAGGCAGAATATGCCCTGCGGTCATTGGAGAAAAATGATTTTGTTTTTGTCCATGTGGAAGCGCCGGATGAAGCCGGACACAATGGTGATATCCAGATGAAAAAGAAGGCAGTGGAGGATTTTGATTTTGAAGTGGTTGGCCGGATAGCCGAAGGGATTAAAAAGTTTGGGGATTACCGTATTATGGTATTGCCTGACCATCCTACTCCTATTTCCCTGCGGACCCATACCCGGGAGGCAGTGCCGTTCGTAGTGGCTGGCAGTGATATTGAACCAAGCGGTGTTGGCAAGTTTGACGAACTAACAGTCAAAGAAACCAAAAATATCTATAACCAGGGATATAAACTGGTTGAGAAATTTCTCTCTAAAGAGAAATTTGTAATATAGCGAATAAAGGCCGAATGGTAGCGAATATCACGAATAATATTCGAGTAATTCGCTGAAATTCGAGTAATTAGTGCAAGAGGTTTTCCCAGGGGGTGCGAAGCGTGGGTTTAGTAGTGATGAAATTCGGCGGTTCCAGCGTCGCAGATGCAGACAAAATTAAAAATGTTGCCCGTCGGGTCATGGAGACCAGGGATGCAGGGAATAAAGTAGTGGTGGTAGTTTCTGCTCCCGGAGATACGACCGATGATTTGATCACCTGGGCGGAAAAGATCACTGCTGATCCGGATGACCGGGAAATGGATATGCTGCTTTCTACAGGGGAGCAGATGTCCATTGCTTTGCTGGCCATGGCCATTAAAGATAAAGGATATAAAGCGATTTCTTTGACCGGCGCTCAAGTCGGTATATTGACCAATAAAGTTCATAATATGGCCAAGATCGTCCATATTCATACTGTGAAGATAAAAAAAGAACTAAGAAAAGGCAATATTGTAGTAGTAGCCGGTTTTCAGGGAATTACTGAAGATGAAGATATCACTACTTTGGGCCGTGGCGGTTCAGACTTGACTGCTGTCGCTCTGGCTTCAGTATTGAAAGCTGATGTCTGTGAAATTTTCACAGATGTGCCCGGGGTCTATACCACTGATCCGCGGATAGTGCCCGAAGCCAGGAAGCTGGATGTCATTTCCTATGATGAAATGCTGGAGATGGCCGGATTAGGGGCGCAGGTGATGCAGGCTCGTTCAATCGAAGTAGCGAAAAAATTTAATATTGATATTCATGTACGCTCCACATTTTCTCATGAACAAGGAACGATCATTACCAGGGAGGTCAGTAAAATGGAAGATGTCGTTGTCAGAGGCATAGCCAGTGATAAGAATCAAGCTAAGATATCGATCATAGACCTGCCGGATAAACCTGGCGTAGCTGCCAGTATGTTTACAGAATTGGCGGCCAAGGGTATCAATGTAGATATGATCATCCAATCCAGCGCGGCTGATGGACGCAACGACATTTCTTTTACCGTTAACCATAAGGATTTGCCAAAGACCCTGGATGTCATGGATAAAATAAGACGTGAGCTTGGAGCAACCGAGGTGATCCATGATCGAAATGTAGCCAAAATCTCCATCGTAGGCGTGGGCATGCGTTCACATGTCGGGATCGCCAGCAAGATGTTCAGCGCCCTGGCGCGGGCCGGTATTAATATTGAAATGATCTCCACCAGCGAGATCAAGATCTCCTGCGTGATCAAGAATATAAATGTGGAAAAAGCCGTGAAAGTTATCCATAAAGCCTTTCACCTGGAAAAGAGGAAGTAACAATTCAGACAGATGAAGGAGAACGGATTCAGCCGGATAAAGAATATCTGTTTGCATCCGTAATAATCCGTGTGCATCCTAAAAAAGAAGGTACTATGACCAAAAAGATATTTTTATATGATACGACTTTACGGGATGGGGCCCAGGCCGAAGGCATCAGCTATTCGCTGGAAGACAAGCTTAGTATTACCCATAAGCTGGATGAACTGGGGATTGATTATATTGAAGGCGGCTGGCCCGGATCTAATCCTAAGGATATACTATATTTCCAGAAAATGAAAAAGCTAAAACTGAAACATGCTAAAATAGCTGCTTTCGGCAGTACCAGGCATGCTAAAAACAAGGCCGAGAAGGACCCGAATTTAAAGGCTTTGATCGAGGCCGGTACCCCGGTGGTGACTATCTTCGGAAAATCCTGGGACTTGCATGTAAAATATGCTTTGCGCGTATCAATGGAAGAAAACCTGGCCATGATCTATGATTCAGTGAAATATTTGAAGAAAAAAGGCAAGGAAGTTATTTATGATGCCGAGCATTTCTTCAATGGGTTTAAGGATAATCCTGAATATGCCATCAAAACCCTGCAAATGGCTGAGGAAGCAGGAGCAGATTGCCTGGTTTTATGCGATACAAATGGCGGGTCATTGCCGTTTGAAGTTGAAGAGATTGTCGCCAATGTGGTCAGGATCGTCAAGACGCCGCTGGGTATCCACGCGCATAATGATTCTGATACCGCTGTGGCTAATTCTTTGTCGGCAGTCAAATCCGGGGCCGTCCATGTCCAGGGGACGATGAATGGATTAGGCGAGCGCTGCGGCAATGGTAATCTTTGTTCGATCATCCCTGATTTGAACCTGAAAATGGGATTGGCCGCGCTTAATCAGAAACAATTATCAAAATTAACCGCTGTGTCCCGGTATATCGGCGAAGTGGCTAATATTGTTCCTAATGACCATCAGCCGTATGTGGGGCTAAGCGCTTTTGCCCATAAAGGCGGTATACATGTTAGTGCTGTTGAGCGCAAGAGCGAGACCTACGAACATATCGCTCCTGAAGTAGTCGGCAATCACCGGCGTATATTGGTTTCTGAGCTTTCCGGTAAAAGCAACATCCTCTTTTTAGCCCAGAAAATGGGATTGGATCTGGATCCCAACAAGCCAGAAACTAAAGAAATACTGCAAACAGTCAAGGAAATGGAACATGATGGCTACCAGTTTGAAGCAGCTGAAGCTTCCCTGGAGGTCTTGATCAAAAAGGCTACGGGACATTATAAGAAATTTTTTGACCTTGAAGGATTCAAAGTGATCGTAGAGCAGAGAGATGAGACGCTGATCTCTGAGGCGACGGTCAAGTTATTCGTAAGTGGCGAACTGGTGCATGTCGCTTCAGAAGGCGACGGACCGGTGAATGCCCTGGATAGCGCTTTGCGGAAAGGCCTCGGGAGATTCTATCCGCAGTTGAAGGAAATGCGCCTGGTGGATTATAAAGTGAGGGTCTTGAATACCGGCGCTGCCACCGCCGCCAAAGTACGCGTGTTGATCGAATCGCAGGACCAGAATAGTATTTGGTCTACTGTCGGGGTCAGTGAAAATATCATTGAGGCCAGCTGGAAAGCACTGGTTGATTCAATCGAATATAAGTTACTTAAGAAGTAATATGATGTAATCGTAGTTGAAATGGAGGCATTGTTATGCGCAGTGACGCAATGAAAAAAGGTTTGGAGAAAGCCCCGCACCGTTCATTATTTAAAGCCATGGGGTATACGAATGAAGAACTGGCGTTGCCGATCATCGGCATAGCCAATTCCGGCAACGAGATCGTTCCCGGCCATATTCACCTGGATAAAATTTGTGAAGCAGTGAAGGCCGGCGTGAGAATGGCTGGCGGCACGCCCATGGAATTCAGGACCATCGGTATATGCGATGGTATTGCCATGAATCATGGCGGTATGAAATATTCCCTGCCCAGTCGCGAAGTGATCGCTGACTCGGTGGAAATCACCGGCAAGGCCATGCCGTTCGACGGCCTGGTGCTGATACCAAACTGTGATAAGGTTATTCCCGGCATGGTGATGGCCGCAGCGCGCCTTAATATTCCGAGCATTGTCATCAGCGGCGGGCCCATGCTGGCCGGCAAAGATGCGGAAGGAAAAGCCTGCGACCTGGTACAGAGCATGTTTGAAGGCGTGGGCAGGGTCGCAGCCAAGAAAATGACGGAAAAAGAACTGTCTGACCTGGAAGATATAGCTTGCCCCGGGGCTGGTTCCTGTTCAGGAATGTACACTGCAAATTCGATGAATTGCCTTTGTGAGGCATTAGGTATAGCTTTGCCCGGCAATGGTACGATACCGGCGGTTTTTGCCGCTCGTATACGGCTAGCCAAGCATGCCGGCATGCGCATAATTGATCTGGTAAAACGCAATATCCGTCCGCGTGATATCATGACCAAAAATGCTTTCTATAACGCTTTCTCCGTGGATATGGCTTTTGGCGGCTCGTCTAATACCGCCTTGCATCTGCCAGCCATAGCCAAAGAAGCTCAGGTAGATTTTGATCTGAATATGATCAATGAAGTCAGCTCGAAGATACCGCACATTTGCAACATGGCTCCGGCCGGACCGTATCATTTGCAGGATTTGGATGACGCCGGCGGTGTAATGGCGATCATGAAAGAACTGAGCAAGAAAAAATTGATTAAAACCACACCCATTACCGTGACCGGGAAGACAATAGAAGAAAGTATCAAGCATATTGAAGTGAGAAACAAAGAAGTGATCCGTCCCTTGAATAAACCGTGGCATGCCACAGGAGGACTCGCCGTTCTAAAGGGGAATTTAGCCCCCAACGGCGCGATCGTAAAACAGATCGGGGTAGTTGCAGATATGCTGTCGCATGTCGGACCCGCTCGGGTTTTTGAAAGTGAAGAAGAAGCGGTTGCTGCCATTATGGGTAATAAGATCAAGAAAGGCGATGTCATCGTTATCCGCTACGAAGGGCCCAAAGGCGGTCCGGGTATGCGGGAAATGTTGACCCCGACCAGTGCCTTGTGCGGCTTGGGAGTAGATAAGTATGTGGCGTTGATCACTGATGGCAGATTCTCCGGCGGGACCCGCGGCTGCGCCATCGGGCATGTATCTCCCGAAGCAGCTGAAGGCGGCCCGATCGCGATCATTAAGAACGGCGATATGATCCAGATAGATATTCTCAAAAAGAAGCTGGATATACGCTTGACTGAAATGGAGATCAAGACCCGCTTGGCCAGGTGGAAAGCGCCGACGCCCAAAGCCCGCGAGGGAGTTCTGGGAAGATATGCGAAGCTGGTCACCAGTGCGAGCACTGGAGCAGTGCTTAAATAAAGCAGCTCCTAGCTCATAGCTGGTAGCTGATAGGAAATAATATATAAAAATATCCATAGACTACGAGCTAAGAGCTTCGAGCTATGAACTTACTTTTGGAGGAAGCTTGATGAAAAAGACAGGTGCGCAAATATTAATTGAATCATTACTTAAGGAAAAAGTGGAGGTTGTGTTCGGTATTCCCGGCGGTGTGTTTTTGCCCACTTTTGATGTGTTATACGATTCTCCGTTGAAATTTATATTGACCCGGCATGAACAGGGAGCAGCTCATATGGCCGAGGGTTATTCCCGGGCCTCAGGCAGAGTGGGAGTTTGTTTTGCCACCAGCGGCCCAGGGGCGACCAACCTGGTGACAGGATTGGCTAATGCCAATATGGATTCGATTCCCATGATCGCGATCACTGCCCAGGTGGCTACTAACCTGATCGGTAATGACGCGTTCCAGGAAGCGGATATAACCGGGATTACCCGTCCGGTGACCAAACATAATTATTTAGTGAAAGATGTGCGTGACCTGGCGAGAACGATCAAAGAAGCTTTTTATATCTCCCAGACCGGACGACCCGGACCAGTGTTGATCGACCTGCCGGTTGATGTGCAGAAGGCAGAGTGTGAATTTTCTTATCCCACACAAGTGGATATCAGAAGCTATCGGCCCAATTACAAGGGACATCTCGGCCAGGTCAAGAAAGCTGCCGAGATGATCAACCAGGCGCAAAAACCAGTGCTGTATATCGGCGGCGGCGTGATCACTTCCGGCGCGCATAAAGAAATCATGGCCTTGGCGGAAAAAGCGCAACTGCCGGTCATTTGGACCCTGATGGGGATCGGGGCTTTCCCGAGCGCTCATGATTTGGCCTTGGGTATGGTGGGCATGCATGGGACCTATAGCGCTAATCATGCTACGCAGAAATCAGATTTGATCATTGCCGTGGGAGCGCGGTTTGATGACCGGGTTACCGGGCGTCTGGATAAATTCGCTCCAGGGGCCAAGGTTATCCATGTTGATATCGATCCTACCAGTATTTCCAAGAATATTAAAGTGGATGTGCCTATTGTGGGAGATGCCAGAAGCATTATTGAAGAATTAGTGAAACTGGTGGCGAAGAAGACCAAAATAACTGATTGGCATAAGCAGATAGAAATTTGGAAAAAAGATTTCCCGCTTACCTATAAAAAGGACGGAAAACTGCGGGCTCAATATGTTATTGAACAGATCTGTGAGATCACCAAGGGTAATGGCATCATTACTACGGAAGTGGGCCAGAACCAGATGTGGTCAACCCAGTTCTTTAAGTATAAAACACCACGTTCATTTATTTCCAGCGGCGGTCTTGGCACTATGGGTTTTGGTTTCCCGGCAGCGATCGGAGCCAAGGTTGCCTGTCCTGGAAAAGTTGTTTTTGATATTGCCGGTGACGGCAGTATCCAGATGAATATCCAGGAACTGGCGACAGCAGTCCATAATAAGATTCCCGTGAAGGTGGCGATCCTTAATAATGGTTGTTTGGGAATGGTTCGGCAATGGCAGGAACTTTTCTATAAAAAACGTTATTCCGGCACGGTGCTTTCAGGCAATCCTGATTTTGTTAAAGTGGCGGAAGCGTATGGAGCTGTCGGTATCCGCGTGGAGAAGAAGAGCGATGTGAGGGCCGCTATCCAAAAAGCCATCAAAATCGACAAGCCGGTTTTTCTTGATTTTAAAATAGAA
>CAZFDO010000047.1:0-1551 GCA_964517965.1 uncultured Clostridia bacterium | reverse complement strand
GCTGGATGAGATATTACAAGGAGTCGCGTAGAAGCGGCATATAGCAGATGGCATATGGCAAAAACAAAAACTATAAGCTATATGCTATAAGCCATAAGCGAATTTGGAGGGAATATGAGACATGCTATAAGCGTTTTGGTTGAGAACAAAGCCGGGGTTTTGGCGCGTATTGCCAACCTGTTCAGTGCCCGGGGCTATAATATCGACAGCCTCGCGGTCGGTGAAACAGAAGATTCCAGTATCTCACGCATGACCATTATTGTGCGTGGCGATGAACGGATCCTGGAACAGATCGAAAAACAGCTCAACAAGCTGGTTGATGTTATCAGGGTGAGTGATTTTATCGAGACCGAGCATTTAGAGCGTGATTTGATCCTGGTTAAGGTCACTGCTGACAAAAATTCCCGGTCAGAGATCATGCAAATAGTGGATATTTTCCGGGCCAAGATAGTGGATGTTGGTTCTAATTCGCTGATCATCGAAATGACCGGCAATGAAGAAAAAATAAGGGCTTTCGTCGATATAGTCAAGCCATTCGGCATCAAAGAAATGGTACGCACAGGTATCGTGGCAATGGCCAGAGGAAATAAATAAAAATAGCGGATAGCGGGTAGCGTTAAGCGTTTAGGAAATCGAAGAAACTATACGCTATACGCCATACGCTATACGCCAAAACAAGGAGGTAAGACGAACATGACAGTGAAGATGTATTACGACAAGGATGCAGATCTGAAATTATTGAAGAGTAAAGTGATTGGTATTATTGGTTATGGCAGTCAAGGACATGCCCAGGCGCAGAACCTGAGAGATAGTGGCGTCAATGTAATCGTCTCGGAACTCCAAGGCACCCCCAATTATGAGCTGGCTATCAAAAATGGATTTAAACCAATGCCCGCAGCTGAGCTGGCGCAGAAAGCAGACATCATCCAGATGCTGGCGCCGGATCAGACCCAGGCTAAGATTTACCGCGATGCTGTGGAGCCAAACCTGAAGGCCGGTAAAGCACTGGTATTTTCACATGGTTTTAATATTCACTTCGGACAGATCGTTCCGCCGAAAAATGTGGATGTGTTTATGGTTGCTCCTAAAGGACCGGGCCATTTAGTGAGAAAAGTATTCACCGAGGGCAGTGGCGTCCCGAACCTGATCGCTATTTACCAGGATGCATCCGGCAAAGCCAAAAATTATGCGTTGGCGTATGCTAAAGGTATTGGCGGCACCAGGGCTGGCGTTATTGAAACTACTTTTGCCGAGGAAACAGAAACCGATCTGTTCGGCGAGCAGGTAGTCTTGTGCGGCGGCGTGACTGAGCTGGTCAATGCCGGATTTGAAACTCTCGTGGCCGCCGGGTACCAGCCGGAGATCGCGTATTTTGAATGCATGCATGAATTGAAGCTGATCGTTGACCTGTTCTATGAAGGCGGCATCAGCCGGATGAGATATTCAGTCAGTGATACTGCTGAATATGGCGACTTGACCCGCGGCAAGAGAATAGTCACGGATGAGACCCGCCGGGAAATGGTCAAAATTCTCGAAGAGATCCGCAGCGGC
>CAZFDO010000046.1:6875-10285 GCA_964517965.1 uncultured Clostridia bacterium | reverse complement strand
CCTGCGGCGGTTCCAGGCTGCGCGTAATGACAAAGCAAACTAAGTCATAAGAGAATAACCGCTCCAATATTTCCTGACGGCGTTTCGGATCCAATTCCGCCAAATAAGATAATTCGGTCATGCCCATGACCTGGATCCGTTCAAAGGCAAAATATTCAAAATATCCGGACAAAGCCAAACCGGGCCGGTTTACATCAAATACCGTGATTTTCTTGTCCAGGGCTTCAGCTCCGGCAAGTAACTCCAGCTTCATCTGAGTTTGTTTTTCCTTGAGGAAATCTTTTACGGTTACTCCAGACATAAGGGCTCCAATGACAGTTTCTGGTCGCTGGTTTCTGGTTTCTGGTTTCTGGTTTCTGGTTTCCTAATTCTTACTAGCGACTAGCGACCAGTGACTGTTCTTAGCGACTGCTTTTAGTATTCGTCTTCTTCTTTGATGATCTTGATCGCTTCCGCAGCATCTTTAGCATCGCGCAATGATTGACGGAAATGCTTATCTTTCAGGATGCGGGAAATCTTAGCCAGGGCTTTTAAATGCGCCCCGGTTGATTCCACCGGCGCCAGCAATAAAAATACCAGGTAGACCAGCTCACCGTCCAGGCTTTCAAACTCGACCCCTTGCTTGGACGATCCAAAAGCAATAACGACATTATCAACTTCGTCGGTTTTGCCATGTGGGATACCCACTCCCTGACCAATACCTGTTGAACCTAACTCTTCCCGGTCCAGCAGGATCTTTACCACTTTTTCTTTATTACTGATCTTCTTGCTCTTCACCAGGGCGTTTACCATTTCCTCCAAAACATCTTTTTTTTCCTTACCCTGAAGATTAACGACCACCGCGTCTTTGACGATGAAATCCATTAATTTCATCAATTCCTCCTGTTATTCTTTATACTATCTGTGCCTGTCCCCGCGGTTTTGATCCCGATTTATCGGGATCAGCAGGGGATAATCAAGACATCCTGAAGTTTATTAGGATGTCTTAAAGAATTGGCTCTAACAATCCAAATGTCCCGTCATTGCGTTTATAAACAATGTTCACTTTGCTGGTTTCCACATTTACAAAAGCCCAAAAATCATTATCGGTCAACTCCATCCTTTTAATGGCTTCCCGGGCGTGTATCGGTGTCGTATCAAATTCTTTTTTGATCATGCTATGCGCCAGGTCATTACCAGGTTTCTCCGCTCCGTTACGCGAAATAATCTTGGCTTCGGTCCGGAACAAATTATCACTGGTCCGATGGTCGTGATGTTTGTTGGTCCGGATCTTTTCTTTAAATTTATTCATCTGGCGGTCCAGGTTGTCAACCATCAGGTCAATAGCGGCATAAAGGTCCTGCGCCTCTTCTTTGGCATTTATCCTGGTACCTCCGGCAGCGACCGTGGCTTCGGCGCTGGAATAATATTTCTCTACGGTCAGGATCACATGGGCTGAGATCACATTATTAAAATATTTCTGCACTTTACTGACTTTTTCCGTCGCATATTGTTTTAATTGCGGTGTTAGTTTTGCATGTCTTACGGTAATACTTACCTGCATTTAGGATACTCCTTTCTATTTTTTATAATTTCACGAGTTACCCCACGTTGTTTTACTTCCTAAAACAATACACGGGGGCAGGCAGTGGCTTTCCCGAATAAAAACAATGTTCTAATTTTAACACACTATTACCCTATTACAAAGTGAATTTTTCTCCGAGATATATCTGCCGGGCTTTTTCGTTATTGACCAGCTCTTCGGCCGATCCCTGCAACAAGATCTTCCCTTCATACATAATGTAAGCCCGGTCGATGATCTTTAACGTCTCCCGGACATTATGATCCGTGATCAGCACCCCCAGCCCTTTTTGGCGCAGCTTGGAAATTATCTGCTGGATATCTATCACCGCGATCGGATCAATGCCGAGAAATGGTTCATCCAGCAAAATAAACTTAGGAGATGTTACCAGGGCCCGGCTTATTTCCACTCGGCGTTTTTCGCCCCCGCTCAACAGGTAGGCTTTAGCCTTAGCCAGGTCGGCGATATCAAACTCCTCCAAGAGCGACTCCATTTTAGCCTGGCGTTCCTTTTTGCTCAACGGGAGTGTTTCCAGGATAGCCAATAGATTTTCCTCTACCGTCAGATGGCGGAAAATGGATGGCTCCTGGGAAAGATAGCCGATGCCCATGCGGGCCCGCCTATACATCGGCAAGTCAGTAATATCATGATCATCAAGCTTTATTTGCCCGTGATTTGGAGATAGCAGGCCCACCATCATATAAAAAGTAGTGGTCTTTCCCGCCCCATTAGGCCCCAGCAAACCAACTATTTCGCCTTCATTGACATTCACGCTGACCTTGTTGACCACCGGTCTTTTGGCATAGTATTTAACCAGCTCTTGGGTATATAGTTTGCTCATTAATTAACGGCCTTTTCTTTTTTAATAGGGGTAATTTTAGCTTGGACATTTTCTTCAATGATCACCCGTTCAGTTTCTGTAAAGACAGTAATGGTTTTCCCGGTATACTCGCTGGTATTGTCTGGATTTTGCTGCCAGACCCAGGGATTTCCAGTCAGGACCAGCTTCTTTTCCAGAGAAAAATAGTCAGCCACATCACTTTTGGACTTCGCCTCTGGCTGGACAATAACAACATTACCAGTCACCCTGGCTCTTTTCTCATTATTAAATATTTCAATAACATCACCGGTAATCACCGTATCATTTTTCGGATTAACCGTATCTTTACGAACAATTTTCGGACTTTTTTCTATTATCCCGTATTCTTTTTTGCGGTCATAAGTCATTTTACCGCCATAGATATCCGTTATTTCTGTGTCCTTCTGTTCCTGGTAATGGACATTCCCTGCTGCCTCCAGGCGATCATCTGCCAGATAATGCCAGACCTTATCGGCATATAAGACTCCTTGCTCCTGGGTCACTTTGACCTGACCGCTAAAAAAAGCTACCTTACCTTTCTCCAGGGTCTCCATCTGCTGGCTGGACACATCTATGGGTTTGTTCTCAGCGGCTAATAGGCCGGCCGGACTAATTAAAATTATTATTGCTATCTTAACTATTCCTAATTTTTTACTCTGTGCCTTTGTGCCTAACATTGAACTTCCCGCTTTCTTTTAACTTTGTGCCCTATTCTTGTACTTCCTTTGTGCCTCGTCTAAGCCTTAAACTTTGTGCCTTTGTGCCTCGCTTCTCCCTTTGTGCCTTGTTTTCACTTTTTTGGAATTACCTGCGCTTTGACGTCCCTCTTAATGATCGAATGGGACAGGTCTGGTTCGGCTTCTAACCCATAGCCGGTGACAATGCCGCCAGGCCTGGTTTCCTTGACAAATGAATCAGTGATAATTTTTTTCCTGGTATTGTCCCAATTAAGTTTATCAGTCTCGATTTTTACCTGTTCAGATTCACTGG
>CAZFDO010000046.1:0-6865 GCA_964517965.1 uncultured Clostridia bacterium | reverse complement strand
ACGTTACCGGTAGCTTCCATATCCCCGGTTTCCGTATTAATATCACCCTTTTCCGCGATCAACACCGAAGTTATTTTTTCTTCCTTATAGAATTTTAATTTAAGCTTTTCCAGTTTGGTCCGTTTTTCTGCTTCCTGCAACAATGCCCGGGCTGATTCCAATTCCCATTGTTTTTTGCCGGCTTGCGTTTCCACCATAGAAAATTTTTCCAGGAATTGTTCGCTATTTGCCGTTGATATATTTTCACCGCTGTTTTGGTTTTTACCTTTACACCCAAATATAACCAGGGTAAGTAATAATATACAAACTAATTTTTTATTCATTTTTATTAGCTACCAGCTATGAACTACGAGCTACGAGCTATCTTATTCTCCTTCTTCATAATACCGGGTACATACTTTTACCCAGTTACCCTGGGTTTTGATTATTAATTCAATGACCTCGCGGAAAACGCCTTTACCGCCTTCGGCCTTGGTCACCAGGTCTACTTCCTTTTTTACTTCCTGCGGGGAATCTGCCGGGCAGACCGCCAGTCCGGCATGGCGTAATATCGGGATATCGATCAAATCATCTCCGAGGAAAGCTATTTCTTCATCTTTTAACTGGTACTTTATTTTTAAATCAGTATAGGCCTCTTTTTTCTTAGTGGCTTTCTGGTAAATGGAATCGATATGGCATTCCTCTGCGCAACGGGCCACTTCCTTTGATTCACGGCCGGTGATCCAGCAAAGCTTCAGATTATCTGTCCGATGCGCCAGGGCAAAACCCATGCGGTCCTTGACATTCCAGATCTTAATCTCGTCGTTACTATTGATAAAAATGATCTCTCCGCTGGTAAGCACTCCGTCTACATCCATAGCGACCATCTTTATCTTTTTTATCTTGTCTTCCAGTGACTTGCGCAAATTCACTCCTTAATTTCAAATTCAAATATTAAACATCAAAATCACATATCAAAATCCAAATTTTTAAACTTTGCTATGTCATTTCGATTTTCGATTTTCGATTTTTTATTTATTTAACCAAGTCCTTTGGCCAACAGATCCCGCTCATCAATGATTCCTAAAGGACGGTTATGTTCGTCCACTACCGGTATATTATCAAAATTACGTTCCTGTATGATCCTGGCTGCTTCTGTAGCCATGCGGTCCTTGTTAATAGTGAATGGTTTACGGGTCATTATTTTGCTGATCGGCTCAAAGAGAATATCTTCACCTTGCTGTAAATGACGGCGCAGATCGCCGTCAGTGAAGAATCCTACCAATTTTCCTTTTATATCTACTACATTTACCGCGCCAAGCCTTGAGGCAGTCATCACCAGCAAGGCTTCCTTGACCGTTTTCCGTTCGCTGATCACCGGGTTATTCTTACCGGTGCGCATAATATCTCCGACTTTCAGCAGTAATTTCCGGCCCAGAGTGCCACCTGGGTGCAAAGCGGCAAAATCCCTTTTCTGGAACCCTTTTTTGAGCAGCAGGCTAATGGCCAAAGCATCTCCTAAAGCCATGGTGACCGTAGTAGAAGCTGTCGGCGCCAGATTATAAGGGCAAGCTTCCTTATTTACTTTAACATTGAGCACAATATCACTTGACCGGGACATAGTTGCATGTACAGCTCCGGAAATAGTCACTAATTTCAAACCCATTCCCTTGATCACCGGCAACAGGTTAAGCAGTTCTTCATTTTCTCCGCTATAGGATATGGCTAATACAATATCGCCTTTCATGACCATGCCTACGTCACCATGCGCACCCTCAGTCGGATGCAGGAAAAACGAAGGGGTTCCGGTCGAAGCCAGGGTAGCGGATATTTTACGGCCTACCAGTCCGCTTTTACCGATACCGGTCACGATCACCCTGCCCCGGCAGGCACTGATAAGCTCTACTGCCTGTTCGAAATTCTTATCCAGTTTGGGAATAATATTTTTAATGGCTTTATATTCAATTTCCAATACTTGTTTGGCTTGTTTAAGGATCATTCTTGTATCACCTCTTTTAAATACAGTCACTGGTCACTGGTTTCTAGTCGCTAGTCTTTTTAACTATTGCATTAATGGCTATAACTTCTTGTAAAAGCTTTTTCACTTTCGGCAGGGGCAGCATATTAGCGCCGTCAGACAAGGCTTGCGCCGGCCGGCGATGCACTTCCAAAAACAACCCGTCAATACCGACTGCGGCGGCGGCTCTGGCCAGCGCCGGCACATATTCGCTTTGCCCGCCGGTACGATCACCTTCACCTCCGGGCAACTGCACGCTGTGAGTCGCATCAAACACAACCGGATAGCCGGTTTCTTTCATGATTACCAGGGAACGCATATCCGTCACCAGATTGTTATAACCGAAGCTGGTGCCCCGTTCAGTGAGGATAATATTATGATTACCGGTAGCTTCTATTTTTCTGATGATGTTTTTCACATCCCAAGGCGCCAGGAATTGCCCTTTTTTGATATTTATGACCTTGCCGGTACGGGCCGCAGCCAGTATCAAATCAGTCTGCCGGCACAAAAATGCCGGGATCTGCAGTATATCCGCCACTTTAGCCGCGGCGGCTACTTCCTCTATTTGATGGACATCTACCAGTATGGGCATACCGAATTTATCTTTTACTTTCTTCAAGATAGCCAATCCTTTTTTGAATCCAGGACCGCGGTAAGCCTGCAGCGAGGTGCGATTAGCTTTATCATAGGATGACTTAAAAATAAAAGGCAGTCCGAGCGAAATAGTCATTTCTTTAAGATACCCAGCCGCATCCAGAGTCTGTTTTTCAGATTCAATGACGCAAGGGCCGGCAATTAGAACCAAGGGTTGCCCACTGCCAATTTTTATAGTACCTATATTTATGGTCCTTTTTTTAGCGGCTGCGCTTTTCAAACCTTACTCTCCTTATAAGCCACGGCATGCTTGATGAATTCCCTGAACAGCGGATGCGGATGAGTCGGACGGGATTTGAATTCCGGATGATATTGTACGCCGATAAACCAGGGATGGCCGTCTATCTCGATCACTTCGGCGAGATTACTGGCTTCATATTCTCCGCTGAACATCATCCCCTTTTCTTCCAATTTCTTCTTATACTGGTTATTGAATTCATACCGGTGACGGTGCCTTTCTTCAATATCATCCTTGCCGTAAGCAGCATGAGCTTTGGTCTCTTTTTTCAAATGACAGGGATAAGCACCCAATCTCAACGTCCCGCCCAACTTCACTTTCACTATCTTGCGCTGTTCTTCCAGCAAGCTGATCACCGGTTGTTTGGTTTTGGGATTAAATTCGGTTGAATTAGCATCAGTCATTTCGCAGACGTTGCGGGCAAATTCAATGACCGCGGCCTGCATCCCCAGACAAATGCCAAAAAATGGCATGTTATGTTCCCGGGCATACTGGATAGCTTTAACTTTGCCTTCAATACCACGGCCCCCAAAACCACCTGGGACAAGCAAGCCGTCCACATCATGCAGGAACTTATCTATATCAGTTTCGGCTTTTTCTACATCAACTGATTTTATTTTTATCTGTACATTATTAGCCAGGCCGCCATGATTCAAGGATTCCCGAATACTCTTATAAGCGTCTTTCAAGGTAGTATATTTGCCGGCCAGGGCTATAGTAATTACTTTTTTTGCTGTTTTCTCTGCCTTAACCATAGCTTTCCATTCAGTCAGGTCAGGCTTTTTGGTTTTAAGTTTCAACAGGTCAACGATAATATCATCAAGTCCCTGCTTCTCGAACATGAGCGGCACTTCATAGATGCAGGAGACATCTTTACACTGGATCACTGCTTTTTCATCAACATTGCAAAACAGGGAGATCTTAGATATGCAATCCTTGGGGATGGTCCTTTCCGTACGACAGATGATCACATCCGGAGTAATACCTATTTCGCGTAATTTACCTACGCTATGCTGGGTGGGTTTGGTTTTCAGTTCTTCGCTGGCATGGATAAATGGGACCAGCGTGACGTGAACATATAGTACATTATTGCGTCCAATATCCTTACGGAACTGGCGGATAGCCTCTAAAAAGGGCAAGCTTTCAATATCACCGACTGTTCCGCCGATTTCGACGATAACTACATCGTTTTTATCTTTTACTCGCTTAATATGTTCTTTGATCTCATTGGTGATATGAGGGATCACCTGCACCGTGGCTCCCAGATAATCACCCCGGCGTTCCTTAGTGATCACGCTGTTATATATTTTCCCGGTAGTCACGTTATGATTCTGGGTCAGATGAACATCGAGGAACCTTTCATAATGGCCCAGATCCAGGTCAGTTTCGGCGCCGTCATCAGTAACATAAACTTCGCCGTGCTGATAAGGGTTCATGGTTCCCGGATCCACATTGATATAGGGGTCGAATTTTTGCAGCGTTACCTTCAAACCGCGCATTTTTAAGAGGCAGCCGATACTCGATGCGGTAATTCCCTTGCCCAGCGATGACACTACGCCGCCGGTTACAAAAATGTACTTGGACATCTCATCCTCCGAATAATGGCACACACTTTTTTCAGGTCTTTAGCGGTATCAACACCGATGGAATCATACTTGGTCATAACCGCCCTGATCTTATAGCCATTTTCCAGGGCCCGCAACTGTTCCAGGCTCTCTGCTTTTTCCAGCACAGTCTGGGGCAGAGCGGCAAATTTCAATAAAAATTCCCGGCGGAAACCATACAAACCAAGATGCTTATAAAAAACCAATCCTTTTACCTGGTTGCGCTGGTAGGGCAGCGGTGAACGGGAAAAATAAAGAATATTATGCTGCTTATCCAGGACCGCTTTCACCACATTGGGGTCACTGATATCCTGTTTCTGCGGTAAGGGAACTACGGCGGTCCCCATCATTACTGTCTTATCCTGAAAAAGGCCGGCTACCTGGTCTATCGTCCTGGGATCAATGAGCGGCTCATCACCTTGTATATTCAAAAAAACATCGGCTCTTATTTTTCTGGCTATCTCCGCCACCCGGTCTGTCCCGCTGGAACAACGAGGACTGGTTAACATTACTTTGGCCCCTATTTTCCGGCAAGCAGCGGCTATTTTTTCATGGTCACAGGCAATGATCACATCATCCAAATGATGCGCTTTTCTGGCCTGTTCATACACCCGCTGGACCAGATATTTGCCTTGGATCATCTGTAACGGCTTTTCCCGTAGACGGGTTGATAAAAGGCGTGCCGGTATAACTCCGATTATTTTCACTACTATCCCCTATAATTTCAAGCCAGCTTTATCCTGGATCAGGTTTTCTTTTAATTCTTCCGGTGAGCAGGTCGCTGTCCCGACTTTTGCTACCACTATTCCTGCCGCATGATTGGCAATATAAGCTGCCTGTGTAAGATCTGCTCCCGCAGCCAAGGCTAAAGTCAAGGTAGAAATTACCGTATCCCCGGCTCCGGTCACATCAAACACTTCCCTGGCCATAGTCGGGATATGGAGCGGTTTTTTCCCTTGTTCAAGCAGGGTCATTCCCTTTTCTCCCTGGGTGATCAACAGGGATTTGCACTGTAATTTCCGGATGATCTTTTCACCGAGCGCTTCTGTTTCCGCCTGGCTCTTGGGTACGGCATAATGGATACCCTGCGCCGCCTCCAGGTGGTTTGGCGTTATACAATCCACTCTTTTGTATTTTAAAAAATGCTCCACTTTTGGATCCACAGTGACTACTTTGCCATACTTGTGCGCCAGCTTAATTGCTTCCTTCAGTATCGGCACATTGATCATGCCTTTGCCGTAATCAGAAATAATAATAGCGTCAACTTTGGGAATTGTATCCTTAAGGTATTTTACTATCTGTGAAGTGATCTTTTTGTCTTTGCTTTCCCGGTCCTCACGGTCGATCCGTACCACCTGCTGGATATTAGCAATGATCCGTGTTTTTTGGATCGTCGGTATTCCGGCATCGACGAAAACCCCGCTGGTATCGGCACCGAATTTTTCGATGAGTTCTTTTATCTGGCTGCCGGCCAGGTCATTACCTATGACTCCGCACAAAAACACCCGCCCCTTTAATGCGGCAATATTGCTGGCCACATTACCGCTGCCGCCGGGGATAATGCTTTCCTTGCTTACTTCCACTACCGGCACCGGCGCTTCCGGAGAAAGGCGGGAAACTTTTCCCCAGATAAAACGGTCAACGATGATATCACCGATCACCAATATTTTAGCCTGATTAAAATTATTCACGATTTTTAGTAATTTATCGATCTTTAGAGCGGTCATTCATCCTATCCTTTCCACTAACTAAAGCCTTGGCCAGCAGGGGAATTATTATTTCGTGCTGAGCTACGAAATTGTATCCCCGGCCCTTTTTGCCGACCGGCCGGGTAACAATATTAGCCTGCGGGCGGTACTGATAGACCATATCAAAATTAGCAGTCGTAAAATTATCCAGTTTGTATCCCAAGTTACGGCAGATAGTCACTGCTTTTAAAAATACTTCCGGTAAAATAACGGCTGAACCGAAATTCAACAGCACTCCGCCGTTACCCAGGCCAGCCACCTGGGCAGTAAAGGTATGGAAATCACGGTAGCTGGTTTCGCCGATAGCCGCGGCATCGCAAAACGGATGCTGGTAAATAATATCAGTGCCAATGGCCGCATGAACAGTGACTGGAATATCTAATTTTTGCGCTTGGGCCAATATACTGTACCGGGCATATTTACAGGACATTTCATTGATTCTCTGGCCCATGGATTCACCCAACCCAAGTCCGTTCCTGGCGCCTTGTGAAATCGTCTGGTTGATGATCCGGCCGGTCTCTTCAGCCATGCCAAAGGTCCCGTTTTGGATATTCATCGCCACATCTTCACTGGTGCGGCCGGCATAGGCGATCTCAAAATCATGGATGATACCAGCGCCGTTTAT
>CAZFDO010000045.1:9149-10920 GCA_964517965.1 uncultured Clostridia bacterium | reverse complement strand
GTCGCCCGTAATATAGGGGCGTGTCTCTCGCCGCATAATGCTTATCTGCAGAGCCTGGGCCTGGAAACATTGGCCTTGCGTGCAGATAGATCATCCGGGAATGCCCAGGCTTTGGCAAAATTCCTGGAACGGCAGCCGCAGGTAGTGAAGGTTAATTATCCGGGGTTAAAAAGTTCCCCTTATTATACTATTGCCCGGGCACAATTTAAAGGCAATTTTGGAGCATTGCTTACTTTTGATCTATCTTCCCGGGAAGCTTGTTTTTCGTTCCTGAATAAATTAAAATTAATTCGGCGGGCCACGAATATCAATGATAATAAAACCCTGGCGCTCCATCCAGCTTCTACCATTTTCTGTGAATATTCACCGGAATTGAAAAAAGAGATGGGGGTAGCGGAAACAATGATCAGGCTCGCTGTTGGAATAGAAGACCTGGAAGATCTGATGGCTGATCTTAGACAGGCGTTGGAGGGATAATAGTGGACATGAATGACGCGCAATTGGAAAGATTTAGCCGACATATAATTTTGAAAGAAGTGGGTATTGGGGGCCAGGAGAAGATCATCCAGGGGAAGATCTTGATCATCGGCGCCGGCGGTCTGGGCGCTCCAGCCGCGCTTTACCTGGCAGCGGCAGGCGTGGGTACGATCGGCCTGGTAGATGGCGACAAGGTTGATCTGACTAATCTACAGCGGCAGGTTATTCATTTTACGCCGGATGTTGGCAAGTCCAAAGTTACTTCAGCCAAAGAAAAAATTGAATTGATCAATCCGGATACCAAGGTCATCACGTATCAGGAAAGAGTATTCGCTAACAATATTCTTGAGATCATTGGCGGATTTGATTTTATTATCGACGGTACAGACAATTTTCCAGCGAAGTTTTTAATTAATGATGCCTGTGTTATGGCGCAGAAGCCTTTCTCCCATGGCGGGATCCTGCGCTTTGACGGACAGACCATGACTTACGTCCCTGGCAGTGCTTGTTACCGTTGTATTTTTAAAGAACCGCCTCCGAAAAATGCGGTGCCTTCCTGCTCCCAAGCCGGGGTGTTGGGCGCAGTAGCAGGAATGCTGGGAACGATCCAGGCAGCTGAAGCCTTGAAGTTTATTATCGGTAAAGGAGAACTTTTACTTAACCGCTTGCTTATTTTTAATGCTTTTAAAATGGAGTTCAGGACAGTGCGGACCCAGAGAAACAGCCAATGCCTGGTTTGCGGCAGCAACCCAACCATAACCAGGCTGGAAGACTACGAACAGCCGGTTTGCGATATTCATTCAAAAGTGAACGGCAAATGAATATCGTCCCCCTGTTTAGATTTGCGTATGCAAATCTAGGGGGATGAAAGAGGGATATTTTCAGGATGAGAATAAAGTCTGAGATCACTAAAAAGATATTTACGCAAGGAGAACAGGAAGCGCCGCTTGAGGCGTGCGGGTATTTAGCCGGGAAAGACGACGAGATTACTAAACACTTTCCGCTGCGGAATCAGGATCAAAGCCGTGACCACTTCACTCTCGATCCGCAGGATCAGTTTTCCGTTATCCGCCGGGCAAGAAGTGAAGGATTGGAAATCCTGGCTGTATATCACACCCATCCAGCGTCGCCCGCGCGCCCTTCGCAGGAAGACATAGAATTAGCGTATGACCCGAATATTATTTATGTGATCGCATCACTGGCCGGCGGTAGTAAAGAGATCAAGGCTTTTCGGATCATTAAAGGACAGGTTACGGAAGAGCAATTAATTATAGAGGAGTGAGACGATGGAGCA
>CAZFDO010000045.1:7998-9139 GCA_964517965.1 uncultured Clostridia bacterium | reverse complement strand
CAAAAAGAATATTTTGCCATGCGCCTACGCGCGGTTGGCGGAGACTTGACTGCGAAACAACTCAAGAAGATTTCAGAGATAGCCGAAAAATACGGTAAAGGAGAGGTTCATTTATCCACGCGCCAGGGCATAGAGATACATAATGTTCATCACACCAATCTGGAAAAAGCGCGCCTGGAGTTGGAGCAAGCAGGGATTTATATGGGGGCTTGCGGCCCGAGAGTGCGCATCATCGTCGCCTGCCCGGGAGAATCAACCTGCCGCTGGGGGATCATCGACACTAAGCTCCTGGCCGCGGAATTGGATAGAAAATACTTCCGGGAAGAAACGCCGCATAAATTCAAGCTGGCAGTCACTGGCTGTCCGCATAATTGCGCTAAGGCCACTGAAAATGATATCGGCGTAATGGGCGCTATCCTGCCCCGCTGGATTGCCTCGTCCTGTACCGATTGCCAACTATGTGTCAATATTTGTCCGACTAAGGCCATCGAGCGAGTTGAGGATAAAGCTGATAAGACGAAAAAGCCTGGCTATATATTACGGGAAGAGAAATGTATTAATTGCAGTATCTGTACTTTATCCTGCCCGGCCAATTCCTGGGTCATCGCGGTAAAAGGTTATAATCTTTTTATCGGCGGGACGATGGGAAAGATACCGCGTTTGGGCACAATATTGAAAAAACTTATTACCACTAAGGAAGAATTACACGCGCTGATCGAGAGATCATTGCGCTATTATCAGCAGAAGGGGCAGAAGAAAGAACGATTCGGCCATCTGATCGAGCGCCTGGGCGTAGCTTTGGTCAATGAGGAGATACTTAATGGAAAATAAGATCAAAAAAATAATTGATTTAAGCGGTGTAGCCTGCCCGATGAATTTCGTCAAAACTAAAGCTGCCCTGGCGGGTCTGGTAAAAGATGACTTGCTAGAAGTTACGCTGGATGAGGGTGATGCAATCCTTAATGTTCCGCGCAGTTTAAAAGAAGAGGGGCATCATGTGGTCAAGGTGGAAAATTTAGGCTCAACGTTCAAAGTTCTGATCAAAAAGGGTTAACTAATGATTGAAAACTCCAAACGCAGTTTAATGAAAGCGATTTCTTGGCGCATAACAGGAACAGTATATACTATTATTGTCGTCTAT
>CAZFDO010000045.1:0-7988 GCA_964517965.1 uncultured Clostridia bacterium | reverse complement strand
ACAAGAAAGTTCACACTGGCTCTCTCCATAGGTGGAATCGAGATAACCACGAAGATATTCCTGTATTTTCTCCATGAGCGGATATGGAATAGGATACATTATGGGCGCAGAGTACCGAAGAGAGAGGAATATAATATTTAGGAGAAATAAATGCGAAATCAGGAAATTATTAAACTGCAAAATGAACTTAAAAACGCATCAGCGCCGGAGATAGTACGCCGGGCTGTGGACAGATTTAGGAACGGGGAAATAGCCCTGGCTTCGAGTTTTGGCGCGGAAGATCAGGTACTCACTGATATGCTGGTTAAGACCGGTAAGAAGATATCTATCTTCACCCTCGATACCGGCCGGTTACCGCAAGAAACATATGATGCCATAGAAGCCACCAGAAAACATTATCAGATAGAAATTGAGGTTTTATTTCCAGAGACCCGGGCAGTGGAGATGATGGAGAAGGAATTTGGCCCCAATCTTTTTTATAATAGTATTGACAATAGGAAGAAATGCTGCGCAATCAGGAAAGTAGGGCCTCTGAAAAAGAAGTTATCTACGCTGAAAGCCTGGGTCTGCGGCTTGCGCCGGGAACAATCTCTTACCAGGCAGGAAGTCAGAGTTATTGAATGGGATGAGGCTTTTGGCTTGATTAAGATAAATCCCCTGGCGGAGTGGCGGGAAGAGCAGGTCTGGGAGTATCTCAGAGAATATAATGTCCCATATAACTTGTTACATGACCGGGGCTATCCCAGTATTGGCTGCGCGCCTTGCACCCGGGCGATAAAACCAGGTGAAGATATCCGTGCCGGCCGCTGGTGGTGGGAAACCCCGGAGCAGAAAGAATGCGGACTGCATCTAAAAAACGGTTTAATGAGAGGTAAGAAAGATGTCTAATCATTTAAGTAAATTAGAAGCGCAAAGCGTTTATATATTAAGGGAAGCATACCGGGAGTTCAAGAATCTCTGTATGCTTTGGTCGATCGGTAAAGACAGCACTGTTATGTTATGGTTGGCGCGTAAAGCCTTTTTCGGACATGTGCCTATTCCGCTGGTCCATATTGATACGCATTACAAAATACCGGAAATGATCGTGTACCGTGACCGGCTGGCCCTGGAGTGGAATCTCAATATGGTCTATGGCGAAAACAGGGAAGCCCTCGAGCGCAAACTTACTTTTCCGGATGGTAAGGTTGACCGGATCGCCTGCTGTAAGAATTTGAAAAGCGAGGCTTTGAAACATACCTTATCAGGTAACTGGCCCCGCTATCGGATGGATCATCAGCAGAAAAAATATGTGCTTGATTCCAATAAAGAACCATACACCGGAGTGATCGTCGGGGTACGGGCCGATGAAGAAGGCAGCCGCTCCAAGGAGCGGTACTTTTCACCGCGGGATATAAACAATGAATGGGATGTGGGCGACCAACCTCCGGAATTTTGGAATCAATTCAAGACTGACTTTGCGCCCGGGACTCACGTGCGCGTGCATCCTTTATTGGATTGGACGGAATTGAATATCTGGGAGTATATAGAACAGGAAAATATTCCCGTGGTTTCCCTGTATTTTGATCAAGGGAACGGGAAGCGTTATCGTTCACTGGGATGTTCCCCTTGCACTAAGCCGGTTGATTCTACAGCCAGCACTCTGAAAGAGATCATTGCCGAACTACGCAGCGGGAAATTCGCCAATATTGCCGAGCGGTCAGGCCGTGATCAGGATAAGGAAGACGGCGGGGGATTGGAAACCCTGCGCCGTGACGGGTATATGTGATATGACCAACAGACAACGTATGAATATAGTGATCGTAGGGCATGTTGACCATGGCAAAAGCACAGTGATCGGCAGGCTCCTGGCTGATACCGGGACCTTGCCGCAGGGAAAACTGGAGTTTGTCCGGGAGATGTGCCGGAAGAACGCCAAGCCTTTCGAGTATGCTTTTTTACTGGACGCTTTAAAGGACGAGCAAGCCCAGGGTATCACCATTGATACGGCCCGCTGTTTTTTTAAAACAAATAAAAGGGATTATATTATTATTGACGCTCCCGGTCATATCGAGTTTTTAAAGAATATGATCACTGGCGCGGCCCGGGCCGAGGCGGCCTTGCTGGTCATAGACGCGCAGGAAGGGATCCAGGAAAATTCTAAACGCCACGGGCACTTGGTAGCCATGCTGGGAATAAAACAAGTTACCATCCTGGTTAATAAGATGGATCTCGTTGGTTATGATAAAAATGTTTTTGATTCACTGCGGCGCGCATACACAGATTTTCTTAGGCAGGTAAATGTCGTACCTGTAAGTTTTATTCCCATCAGTGCACGGGAAGGGGAGAATATCACTGTTCCCTCAAGGCACATGAAATGGTACAAAGGCCATACTGTACTGGAGCAATTGGATAAATTCGAGCCTGAAAAAATACTGGAGGATAAGCCTTTCCGCTTTCCGGTCCAGGATGTTTACAAATTTACGCAAAATAATGATGACCGCCGGATAATTGCCGGCACTGTGGCCGCAGGTTCGATCAAGCCAGGCGAAGAAGTAGTTTTCCTGCCTTCCCGCAAGAGAGCGGTCATTAAGACTGTGGAAGCATTTAATGAACCGCCTAAATTGTCGGCGCAAGCCGGCGAAGCGACGGGATTTACCCTGGCCACCCAGGTCTATATCCGGCCCGGCGAACTGGTAGTGGCGGCTAAGGATCCTGCGCCGCAAGTTGGCAGTCGTTTTAAAGCAAACATTTTTTGGATGGGCCGGGCGCCGCTGATCAAGAATAAAGTATATAAGTTAAAATTGGCATCCACCCGCACTACGGTAAGACTGGTAGAAATAACCAAAGCTATAGATTCCTCGGATCTCAGTATCCAGGACAAGAAGGATCAGCTGGACCGGCATGATGTCGCTGAATGTGTGCTGGAAACAGCCAAGCCGATTGTGTTTGATCCGGCGCATGATTGCGAAACTACCGGGAGATTCGTCATTATTGATAATTACGAAATTGCTGGCGGCGGCATAATTTTAGAAGCTAGCTCGACTGAAGGCAGTATTTTAGTAGAACATATCCGTCAACGGGAAAATATCTGGGAAAAAGGTTTAATTCTGTCTTCCCAGAGAAGCACAAAAAATGGCCATCAGGCGAAGTTCATTATTTTCTCAGGCGCAGAGGGAGTGGGCAAGCGCGCTATTGCTAAAAGACTGGAAGAAGATCTCTTTGCCTTTTATAGCAATGTTTACTATTTGGGCATATCTAATATTGACCAGGGCCTGGATGCTGATATTGCCAGCAGCAGGGATAATATGGAAGAACGTATCCGCAGGCTGGGAGAACTGGCCCGGATCATGACTGATGCCGGTTTGATCTTTATCACAACCATCGATAACGCGGATGATTATGACCTGGAGGCCTTAAAATTACTAAATGAACCCAATGAGATCGTGGTTATTAATGTTGGGGAAAATGAGTTGAGCCGTTTTAAGGTAGACTTGGAGTTAGCCGCCGGTGATGACCCGGCCGCCGCGGTTGAAAAAGTGATCAAGATGCTTAAATCCAAAGAAATTATCCTGGAATATTATATCTGATATGAAAATGAACTTTCTGCCCATAGCTATCAGGATCAGCGGCAAAAAAATATTGATTATCGGCGGAGGTAAAACTGCCATGCAAAAAGTGAAAACCTTGCGCCAGTTTACCAAGTCGATTACCATATTGGCGCCGCAAGTTTGCGCTGAGCTCAAAGAGAGTGGCTTCACCGTAAAGCAAAAAGCCTATGAGCCAAAAGACCTCGCTGGTTATTTTCTGGTGTATGCCTGCACTGATGATCAGGCGCTCAATGTCAGGATAAGAGCTGACGCTCATAAAAAGGACCTCCTGGTTAATGTTATTGATGACCCGGAGAATTGTGATTTTATTTCTCCGGCAATTTATAAAAAAGGCCAGATGACGGTAGCAATTAACTCCAATGGCCGGAAGGTAAATAAATCTGTTGCCTGGCGCGATAGAATAATAAAATTCCTCGAACATGATCACTCTACTAAGTAAAGACCTGCATTATTCCCAAAAGGAAAGAGAGATATTCTCTTTCCAGTTTCCCTCTGCCGTCAATAACTGCGTTCTTCTGCATACCTGCAATCGTACAGAATTATACCAGGGTAATGGCCGCGTTCCGATAGCAGTGGCGCGCCATCTATTCCGGGTTGTCTCTGGTTTGGAATCAGCGTTTATAGGAGAAACCGCCATTCAGGGACAGGTAAAAGACGCCTACGAAAAAGCCCGGGATAATTCCATTCTTTCCGCTGGATTGCATCAGCTTTTTCAACAAGCTCTGCGAGTCGGCAAAAGGGTGCGTACGGAAACAAAAATTGCCCGCGGCGCGATGTCTCACAGCAAGGCAGTGTTGGAAGTAATACGCCAGGAAGGATTCCCTCTGTCCGGCGCCAGGATCGTGATCATTGGCGTAAATCATCTAAATCAATCTCTGATCAAATATTTGCGGGAAAGAGGAAGCAATACTATTTTTGTCGCTAACCGGACTTATGAAAAAGCCCTGGCTCTGGCTGATAAATTTGATTGCAAAGCGGTGCGGTTTGAAAAATTGCGGGATAAACTGCGGTTAGCTGACCTGTTGATCTCCGCCACTTCCGCGCCGCATTTGATCGTCAAGAAAAAGGATTTCCCGGCAAACAGGCAGATCATGGCTTTTGATCTGGCTGTGCCGCGTGATATTGACCCATCTGCCGCTGAACTGCCTCTGGTGCAGCTCTTTGCGATTGAAGATATAGAAAAAAGGATCAAGGGTAATCTGAAAAAAAGAAGATTAGAAATGGGAAAAGCGGAAAAAATTATTGAAGAAGAGATAAGAACCTTCTATGACTAAGCGCAAACTAAAGATAATTTCCCGGGCCAGTAAACTGGCTCTGACTCAAGTGCGGGAGACAATGGATTATTTTCCCGGGCTGGATTATTCTGTTATACCTTGCCAATCCTATGGCGACAAACATAAAAAAGTATCCCTGATGTCGTCGATTCCGGATGATTTCTTTACCCGTGAGCTTGACCAGATGATTCTTTCCGGCAGAGCGCACATCGCTATCCACTCAGCTAAAGACCTGCCCCAAACATTACCTGCAGGTTTAGAGATAATTGCTCTTACTAAGGCTGCTGATCAGACTGACGCTTTGGTTTCAGCTAATCATATATTATTGCGGAAACTTCCGTCTGGCGCCAGGATCGGCACCTGTTCTCTATCCAGGAAAGAACAGTTGCTGCAAATCCGTCCTGATCTGGCGATCATCTCTATCCGAGGCACGATCGAAGAGCGGCTGGTGCTTATGGATCAAGGTAAAATAGACGCTTTAGTCGTGGCCAGTTGCGCTCTTAGGCGATTGGGGTTAGATTCGAGAATAGCAGAAATACTGCCCTTAGTTACTCATCCTTTACAGGGGATGCTGGCAATAACAGCTAAAGCCAGTCGGGCAGATCTGAAAGTATTATTTAGCCGGATCGACATACGCCAAAAATATGGGAAAGTCTATCTGATAGGCGCCGGCTGCGGGAGCAGGGAATATTTGACCCGGCAGGCAGATGCGGCATTACAACAGGCAGAAGTTGTTTTTTATGATGACCTCATTGACCAAGAGTTGCTGGTTGAGTATTCTGCGGAAAAACATTATGTCGGTAAAAGAAAAAGGAAACACCATTTCTCACAGCAAAAAATAAATGAGTTATTATTCCAAGCCGCGCAATGCGGCAGTAGGGTGGCCCGGCTAAAAGGAGGAGATCCTTTTATTTTCGGCCGGGGCGGAGAAGAATTATCTTATCTGCAGGAAAGATATGTTGATGTGGAAATAATACCTGGAATTACATCTGCCCAATGCGCCGCTGCCGCCACCGGCATACCTTTAACTATGAGAGGATTAAGCAGCAGTGCCTCACTGTTGAGCGGGCATCCGGCGGAAAGTAATAAAAAATCAGCAGGGAAAACCTTGGTTTACTATATGGGAGCCTCCCAACTGGAAAAAATAAGCCAAGAGCTGGTAAAAAAGGGAATAGGCAGGAATATGCCGGTTGCCTTGGTCCATAAAGCCGGATTTATGGACGAAAAAGTGAAGATCAGTACGGTTGGAAAAATGGGGACAGAAAAGCAGCGTTCGCCGCTGTTGGTCATAATCGGGAAAACCGCGGCTTTGTACCGGAAACGTGCTCATATACTTTTTACCGGTTTGGATCCGTATTCTTGCGCGCTCCCGGGAAAGATCATCCATTATCCTTTGATCGAGATCAAACCGCTGCCCTATACTCTAAAGATTGATCTATATGATGGTCTTGTTTTTACCAGCAAACAGGCAGTCCGCGCAATCTGTAATAAACATAGATTACTTAGTAAGCATAAACTGATCAGTATTGGCCAGGGTACCACCAGGGAGCTGGAAAAATACGGTTACCAGGCAGATCTTACCGCTGCTGTCCCGGATTCTGATGAAGTAGCGGTAGCGCTAAAAAAGATAAAACTTAATAAAATATTATATCCTTGCTCTAACCTCTGCAATAATGCCCTGCAGCAACTGCCCAGAGTAGAGAAAAAAGTTGTTTACCAGACACTGCTTAAAAAACAGCCGCGCTTGGATCTGCGGAATTATTCCGGCGTAGTTTTCACCAGTCCCTCTACAGTTAACTCCTTCTTAAATATCTATAAAAAGATCCCAAAGTACCTGGTCCTCTATGTTTATGGCAAACACACAGCAGAAAAGCTAATTAAAACAGGGCATGAAAAAAATATTCAAACAATTCAGATTTGACACTATCCAAGCTAACCTAAGCTGTGCCAGGAGTTAAGTTAAGACAGATCCATTAAAGGCTTAGGGTATTTCCGTAAAATGGAGAAGGTTTATTGATGAAATTAATATAATTACTATTGACAATCTCTAAGCTTTAATATATGATTTATTTACGATAATCATTCGCTGGCTGATAATCGTAAACAATAAAACAAGGGATTAAAACAATGAATAAATATTTTGGCCCCAAAGAAACAGAAATAATTTCCCGTCTTTCATACGAGAAAGTCACAATTATTACTAAGGAGCAGTTTGATAAGCTTTTTGGGCAATCATTTGTGACGAGCCAGATTATCTATCAACTGAAGAAGAAGGGTATTTTAAAACCAATTATTAAGGGCATCTATTACTACTCGCCCTTAGAATCCGGGCCAGCGGGGAGCCGGATCAATGAGTTTTTGCTTCCGCCGGTTCTTTTCCCTAAGGGTAATTACTATGTGGGCTACTCAACTATGTATAATTACTATGGCTTAACGGAGCAGATTTTCCAAACATTCTATATTTTAAATATTTCGCTTCAACGTGAGCGGGAGATTGGTGGTATTCCGTTTAAGCTTCTGAAAATACCGGCCAATAGGTTGTACGGTCTGGGAAAAGTAAAAATCAGGGAATCTCAGGTTATTGTGAGCGACAGGGAGCGGACGCTTATCGATCTGGTTTATTTCCCTGATCCTGTAGGGGGTCTTAAGAAGGCTCTAGAAATCTTCCGGGAAGCAAGTTTATCAAACAAGACGGATCTAACAAAACTTATTACCTACGCGTCAATATTCCCCAGTGTTTCGACCCGCAAGCGAATAGGCTTTGTTCTTGAAAAAGCCGGTATTGCCAGGATCAGGCTCGCCTCTCTTTTAAAAAGCGTTAAAAACAGAAATACGCTGGTCACTCTTTACGGCTCAAAAGTCAGAAAGGGTGAAATTAATAACATCTGGAAGGTTATCATTGATGATTCACAATAATAAAGATGAATTCTTAAAAGTTCTTGAACGAACATCCGGACAAACAGGCTTTTCATTAGGACTTTTAGAAAAGGATTATTACCTAACTATCCTGCTCTCCGGGATTAATAGCAGCCTAAGTGATTCCCTGATATTCAAAGGCGGAACGTGCCTTAACAAGATATATTACTCATATTACCGCTTGAGCGAAGATTTGGATTTCTCAATGAAA
>CAZFDO010000044.1:0-10996 GCA_964517965.1 uncultured Clostridia bacterium | reverse complement strand
CGGTGGATAGATATTGCGCTGATCTTGCTGATACCAGTACTTTTAGCAGTCATTCATCTAAAATCAGGTAACGCCGGTAAAGTCGGATTGGATGTTCTTAATCATGAAGGCTGGTGTATACCGGCTCGTTTTGCTGATTTTGGCGACTTTGGCGACCATAAGATCGGCGGGGTATTCTTAGTCTTGGCTTTGATGGGAATTCCCTTATTTATCACCGGCCGCCAGGCCAATTTGCCTTTTCTAAGTTTTACCTTTGGTGTTTTATTAAATTTTGGAGTGCTGTATGGTTTAAGACATTATTACAATATATTTTCTTATTACCAGGCTAATAAAATACTTTATGTTACTCCCTACCTGGCGGTAGTTTTTATCACTTCATTAGTATATACCATCCGCCAGCAGATCGTGGAAAAATACCAGCAGATAGCAAGAGAGAAGATCTATCCTGTCTTAGCGGTTTTCTGGTCGATATTCCTGATCTGGTTCATGGTTTTTATTATCAAGGCGGAAAGCTATAAACCAAATTATAATGAAATGATCAGGGAGCCGGTTTATTTGAGCATGGAATGGGCCCGCAATAATGTGAAGGGGCCTTTTACCTGTATTTATCATCAAAACATGGTGGGACACTGGATGAGGGGTGGATTCCTTTATGACATGCCCAATGGGTTGAATAATGATCAGTATTACACCCAGGTGATCGTTGGGCCTCTCCCGTCCTTGACCGACTGGCTGGACAAAGCTGACCGCGGAGATATCGCGGTAATTGATAATTTAACTTTGACGCCGTTGACGCCGGAACAGTCGGCCCTGATCGAGGTATTATTCCGGCGGGAGAACAGCGCGGTAATTCGTAAGAGATAAGGATAATAATGTCTAAACCAGAGTTCGCAACTTTTAAGAAAATACCAGTGCATATCTGGATCGCTGCCAGTGCCTGGGGCAGCCGCTTGCTTACCGGATTGGTCCAGATTTTCAGCATGCGCGTTTTGATCGTTGGCCTGGGTACCGAACAATACGCAGTATTTATTTTATTAACCAGCCTGATTGGTTGGTACACTCTCGCTGATGTCGGAGTGGGATTAAGCTTGATGAACTATATTTCTGAACAGCGGGCCAAGAAAGAGTCCTATGCCCGCTATGTACTAATGGCTGCGCTGATCACTCTGCTGGAATTAGTTATTGGTCTAATTGTTCTTTATGGGTTAGCCCTGATTGCGGCTCCAACCTTTCTTAAGCAATTCGCGTTCCTGGGCCAGGCTGAGAAAGTCAGGTTGTTTTATATATCAGGAGCGATCCTTTTCTCTACCAGCTTGTGCAGTTTGACATTTAAGATCTGGTACGCTGAGCAGAAGGGGTATTTGGCTAATATTGTGCCGGCGTTAGCTTCCGTTCTGGGTTTAACGGGAGCCTGGCTGGTGTTGCAGAGCTCTATCGTAGATAAGCTTTACTGGAGCTTGCTGGCTTTTATTGCGCCTCCTTTAGTGCTGGGATTGGGATTGTTTCTATTCAAGATAGCTGTTGTGGGCAGGGAGGGCTGGCATCTTGAGCCAGCGGTTTTGACTGCCTTGCTGAAGAGGGCAATGAGATTTTTTGGTTTTTCCCTGTTGGGCCTGGTCATCACCCAGATAGATTACTTTATCTTATCACAGACGGTGAAAGCCTATGATATCGTGATCTATAACATTGTTACTAAACTGTATAGTTTCGCCTTTACCATGTATGCCGCGGTATTGGCGGCCTGGCATCCGGTCAACTGCGAAATGTATGTCCGGGAGGAATTTAATAAGATTAAAAGCAATACCAGGCTCTATGTCCTGTCCGGAATAGGGGGGATGCTCCTGTTTACTGCCGGCTTATATATATTTATGCCTTACTTGATCAAGGTTTTTTCGCCGCGGGAAATAATTGCTGTCCCTGGCTTGTTTATTATTTTAACCGGTCTGTATTTTGTGATCCGTATCTGGAATGACACTTTTGTGACTTTGCTGGTCAGTATGAATAGGTTTAAACAGATGTTTATCATCGCTCCGCTGCAAATCGCGCTTTCTATATCAGCCCAGATATTACTGGCCCGTAAATTCGGGATCTACGGCATAGCTGCCGGCTTGATCATAGCTTATATGTTAACCAGCGCCTGGTTTCTGCCCCGGACCGCGTTCAGGTTTATAGCCGGAAGGAATAAGGAATAATATGGACAAGATCAAGCTGTCTATTTGCATACCTACTTACCAGCGGGAGAATTGGCTAAGAGAATGCCTGGAAACATTGACGCCGCAGATAATTTCGGACGAAGTAGAGGTAGTGGTCATTGATAATTGTTCCCAGGACAATACCGGTCGGGTGGTAAATGATTTTGTTAAGAAAAATCAGCGCATAAGGTATCATCGTAACGAACAGAATCTTGGTTATAGCGGCGGACAGGCAAAATGTTTTGAGTATGCCCGGGGAGATTATACGGCGATTCTCTGCGATGACGACCTTTACCTTGACGGCGAAGTGGCGGAAATATTAAAAGTCATTAACGGCCCGCAGGAATACGCTTTTTTGGGCTTGAATTATTATAATTTTGTGGAAAATTACCAAAAACCGCATCAAGCAGAATTTTGCCCGGAAAAAGATTTGGTTTTCAACCGCGCCTATGACATCCTGCATTATCCTTCAGTAGGGCACTATTCAGCGGTAGTTTTTAATATGCGCCTGGCCAGGCAAATACTTCCTCTCCTGGTGACTGACGCGAACCTGGCTGCTGCGGAGAAGCACCGGGGTATAATTTCAGAATTGGCTGTCCGCGTTACTGCGGGGTCAGCTTTGCCGGCTTATTTTATCGGTGCCAGAAAACTGGCGGTGCGCATTCCTTTTGACTTGGATTATGATATTTTAAAGCATTTATGCCTGGATGAATATGAGTTTTACCTGGCTTTATTTAGAGAGGGCATTATTTCTGAAGCGGATCTGGCTTGCCGAGTGAGCTGGGTCATGATCCGCCTGCCCAAAGCGATAATTAAAGACTGGTCCAGGCTGGACACCGTGGAAAGAAAAGAAGTGTCTGAGAAACTTATTAACTATTTTGGCAATAATGAAAAATTTATCAGTCATAGCCTGCCCTTATTGAATTGGGGAAAAAATCCTATGATCAGGAGCTTGTACCGTTTCATGGGCCGGGCAGCAGCAGCTAAAAGGAAGTTCTTGTGTAATATCAGAAAATAAAAGTCACCAAATAGTCAGGAGACTAATAATGGGACAGGATAGTAAGAGCAGAATTTATGAAAATTATACCAGGCATGTTTCCCAGCAACAGGATGTCTCAGGAGAGGGCTTGAAACGCTGGGAAAGTTATTACCGGGCAAATTATGCGCGTTTTTTACCGCTTGATAAAAAAGTAAAAATATTGGATGTTGGCTGCGGCTACGGCCGGGTGATGTATTTCTTGCAGGGTGCCGGGTATAATAATGTTGCCGGTATTGATATCAGTTCCCAGCAGGTAGAGGCAGCAAGAAAAAACGGTTTTGCGCAGGCAGAGTGCGCCTCGGCTTTTGATTATTTAAAGGATAAAAAGGAACGGTTTGATATAATTTTCATGATCGATATCCTGGAGCATATTGAAAAAGCGGAGGTGATCAAGCTCCTGGATACGGTCCTGCTTGCGCTAAAACCAGCCGGACGCTTGATCTTGCAGCTGCCTAATGCTCTTACTCCTTTGAATGTATACCTCTACCGGGATTTTACTCATGAAACATCCTTCACCGTGACTAGTATAGAGCAAATATTAACCGTAGCAAATTTCCAAAATATTAAGACTTATCCTATCCCGCCGCATATTCACGGGCCCAGGAGCTGGTGCTACAATTTGCTCTGGCGGGTCATCTGGCAGAATTTGATACGGTTCTACATGATCACCGCCAACGGAGACCTGATGGGTGATATTTTCACGAGTAATTTAATAACCGTAGCGGAAAAAGGTAATTAAATGAACTTCCCGAAAGTGAGTATCCTGATACCAACCTATAACCGGGCCCATTTCTTGGCACCCTGTCTGGACAGTGTCCTGTCCCAGGATTATCAGGATTTTGAGGTGATTATCTCGGATAATCATTCTACTGATAATACTCAGGAGATCATGAAAAAATACCTAACTGATAACAGGGTGCGATATTACCGCAATGAAACAAATCTGGGAATCATCCAAAACTGGAAAAAGCTCCTTTATGAATACGCCAGCGGTGACTATGGCAAGCTCCTCTGTGATGATGATTACCTTGCGGATAAACAGCACCTGAAAAAGGGGATTGAACTTATTCTCAGGGAGAAGCTGGCTATCGTGATTTCTGGCAGTGTGCTGGAAAAGGAAGAAAATGGGGGCAGGATAACAGAGTTAGTGTATGATCCGGCGATCCCTGAAATAACAGATACCATATGGTGGCTTGATAACTGGGGGAGGAAATTCGGCCAGCATCATCTTTTCCTGAATTTTGCTAACGGGGCGATATTTAATATCAAGAAAGCCCGGGAACTGGAAGTATTTGTGCCCGGGGTCTATGGCCTGGACTATGAAGCTTTGTTCCGCTTCATGTTGGCGGGCCGGATTGGGTATCTCCGCGGCCATCATTTTACCGGCCGGTACCATGCGAATAATGAGGGCACCTGCGATAGCCTTGAAGAAGCCACGAAAGGTATCCAGATCTTTGAGCGTATCTATGAGCGGGGGGTAGGGCTGGGACTACCTAAAGATAAACTGTTGGCCTTTAAAAGACGGAACCTGGTGGTATTTATCAATACTTTCATGGTTCCAAAGTGGTTCAGTGGAAAAGGAGTTAGCCTAAGGGCCATAAAAGAATTTAAACAGGCTCTTGACGCGATTGATCGCACAATATTTGCCAAAGTGATCACCAGTTACCCGACTTTATGCTGGCTGGGGCGGTTGAAAAATGAAAATATTTATAATGCTCTTAAAAGTTTTTTTAGAACCATTAAGTAATCAGTGTAATCTTTTTAATAAATCTGTGTAATCAGAAAGTTTTTCAATGAAGATAGCTATTATTCATCCTGATTTTAAAATTAAAGGCGGGGCAGAGAATGTTATTTTCTGGCTCTGCCAGGAGTTGTCCAAAAAACCTGGCTGGGAAGTCACTGTTTTCAGTGTTGATTTTGCCGGCTGGAAAGATAAATTCTCAAATATCCCTGGCCTGAAGATAAGTACTATCAATCTCCCAGCCTGGTCAAAAAATAACCAGCTTTGGAGACTCTATTTTGCCGGCAGAAGCTTAAGCCGTCAGCTTGACGGCTTTGACCTGATAAATCCTCATAACTATCCCGCCTCCTTATGGGTCGGACTGGCCAATCTCTTGCGGGGGAAAAAACTGCCCAGAATTATTTGGTCCTGTAACGAACCAGCCCGGTTTCTTTATCAAAATATTTGTAATGTCCATACGCCCCGAAATCTGCAGGTAGAATTCTCGGATTTGGATGAAAAATTGTCGATCAAGTTTTCCAGCAAGATAAAATTTGCTTTAAAAGCAATTTATAAGCCTTTACTGAGGAGTTTGGATAAAAAAGCAGTTGGTACTTTTCACAATATCCTAACTTTAAGTAATGCGGTCAGCAGGCAGGTAAGGGCTATATATCCGGGAAGTAATGTCTCCACCTGCTATTTAGGTGTCAAGATCAATAACCTGCCCACTCAAACTAATATTAGCAGTAACCTGGTCCTGACCATCAGCCGCCTGGAGCCTTACAAAAATATTCAGAATGTAATAGCAGCTATGGCTGTGCTGAAAAGCCAGAACAGGTTAGGAAGTCTTTCCTACGCTATTATCGGACATGGCCCATTCGCCGGATATTTGCATGCTATGATCGTCAAATATCGTCTGGAAAAAGAGATCAAGTTGTGCGGCTATGTGAGCCAACAGGAATTATTGAAATATTACCAGCAGTGCCTGGGGATCATCTATATCCCTTATGATGAGCCGTTTGGCCTGCCATACCTGGAAGCAGCTCTCTTTAGTAAACCAGCTATAGCTTCTGACCATGGGGGCCCGAGTGAACTGGTGGTGGAAGGTGAAACCGGTTATTTGGTGAATCCCGGAAATATAAGCCAGATCGCCGCTAAATTGGCTATCCTGCATGCTGATCCTAAGAAAACAGCCCAAATGGGTGAACAGGCAAAGAACAGAGTAGCGGAACAATTCTTATGGGAAAAATACCTGGAAAGGTATGTCAATGCTGTCAACACTAATTCATAAGTATAATTGGGCTTTGATCAAGCCATTGCTTATAGAAACATGGTTATATCTGTTGGTAGGCGTAGTAGTTTTTGCTGTTTTATTGTATGTAGCGAAAAAAGTGCTCAAAGTAAAAACAAAATGGAGTATGACTTTTGTCATACTTCTTCTGCTTTCGCAATACTTCTGGTGTAAGCATAACTCCACACAGGATATACTTAACGGCAAGTTGCCCATGTCTACCCAGATAGGAGTGATCGACCAGGCTGCACAGCAGATAAAAGGTGACGGCAAACATGGATTCCTGGCTTATGGCCCGTATATGCCTCTGGTTCAAGGGACATATAAAGTTACTTTCAGGATACGGCTGGAAAATCTTAATAACCAGGGAGTCGGGTTTTGTGATGTAAATGTATTGGAACATCCTGAAAGTTATGTCAGGAAAGAATTGGTTTTAGAAGGATTTAAGAAACATAATCCGCAGGATGTTTCTCTGGTCTTTACCATCCCGGAAGGCAAGCCTAAAGCCGAGTTTCGGGTATTCCAGTATGGCGGGAATACTTTAACTTTGACGGAATTGCGCTTGGCGCCGGGTGGAATCAGGGAAATAATACTGAAAAACAAAGACTATCTTTTCAAAAGCGCTATTTATATTTTCGGAGCCTTAATATTTATTGCTATTTATCTAAAATTCCTATCCCGGCTTAAAGAAACCAAAGTAAGAAAGATACTAGGCGTAACCTCGATCATAGCGGTAATTTTTGGCTTCATTATGGCTCTTGTTTGGCATTGGAAGGGGTTCTCTAATTACTCTTTTGTTCAATATTATGATATGTGGCGGGTATTCTATGCCCCAGCCTGGCTGCCGCTTTTGTTTATTTTCTTCAATTTCCTTTACTTAATAAATGGCCACTGGGGATTTGATAAAGACGCTGAAAAATACCTAAAATATGACCGGTATACGCTTTTAATCTTGCCTGCTTTTATCATAACCGAGTTATTAGTAAAGAATATTAATACTCATATGCTGCTGGGTAATTTTTATCTCGGAACGCTGGCCATCAAGAGTATTATCTATTTTATATTTTTATGGCAAAATATCAAGGAACAGCAGGACATCCAATCCAATAAGGGGGTGAAAAGAACTATTTTCTTTAGTATTTTCACTGTGTATATGCTCATCACTCCCTGGGTCAATGCTGCTTTTTACACTGATGGTGATGAAAGTAGGATTCTTCTCAAAGCCCAAAGTATTGTCCTAGATAGTGATTTTGATGTAACCAATAATGTTGATAATATTGACAACTTTGCCTATCATCCTGATGCAAGGTGGACTTTATGGTGGGGGTTAGGTACTAATTCAGGCCACCCCATTTTATTGACCCCTGGATTTATATTGGGCGGGCGATTTGGTGCAACCTTGATCATGAATTTATTCGGGGCGTTTCTAACCTTAAATCTATTCCTGCTAATATACCACTTCACTAAATCTGTCTCACCAAGCTTCCTTGCCGCCCTAATGGCATCGTTTACCTGTCCCTTAGGAGTTTATACTTTATTGCTTTATCCGGAAATAATCGCTGCCGCCGCCGGTCCATACCTATTAAGAAAATTGATTGAGCTGAAGAACCGCCGGGAAATCATTAATATTTTGACGATAATCATCTCCGCTGTATTTCTAATATTCTTAAAAGAGAGATATGTTATTATTTTGGCTGTAATTTTAATAGCCCTAATTTATAAAATAAGAAAAAATATAAAGTATATCCTGATTGCTCTGGGTCTGACAACGTTAGCCATAGTCTTATTTATAGCCTTTGATAAAATAACTTGGAATTTGAACCAAACCCACAGAATAGTTGGCAGCTTCTTTCGTATACCAGCCCGTTTTAGTAGGATCACTGCTGGGATAGTCGGATCTACAGGATTATTATTAGACCAAGAGACTGGATTATTAGTTTATAATCCATTATACATGTTGGCATTTCTAGGATTAACAGTTGGTTTAATTATAAAGGCAACCCGTCGGAAAGCATTTTTAATATTGGCTCTATTTCTGCCCTATTATTTGGTAATCGGTTTTAACGAGGAATGGGAAATCACTGGCGCGCTGGCGCCTAGGTATATCATCGCCGTGATCCCAGTTCTCGCTGTTGCTTTGGGATTATTTTTACATCACTGTCGAAGATTCTGGTTTAAAATAATTACGATAATGGCTGCGTTTTGGGCCTCTTGTTTTTATTATATTCTCCTGCTAATACCGCAATACAGAGTACATAGCCCAAATGCTCTTACCGGCAGAAATGAGCTTCTGGATCGTTTGTACGCGGCCAGGTTTTTACCAAATATGACCATAATCCTGCCGTCAATGCTAAGGCCAGCTAGTTACAACAATCTAATCTTGATAGTATACGTGGTTTTATTTATACTGCTTTTAATTAATTATCTTAGACAATATTCGGCTACGGCTGAGTTATTAACTAATAATAGTTTGCGCAGAAGGAAGTCCGTACTGCTATTGCTGGGAATCCTTTTTGCGGTTCTTTTGGTGTTTTACAGCTGGGGATACCGTAACTATCAGGAATTATATGCAACGGATTGCTATGTCGGAGGAAGCACCGTTAGGGTTAATGCAGTATATAATGATGTCATGTTGAATGGCGAAGGTTTTTTCGTCTTAGCGAAAACCGCCTTGCGTAAGGGAGAAGAGATTAATATCCAGGTGACGGCTCGGGCAGATTACTATAATGGCTGGCCCCGACTCATCATTGATACTGGCACAGACCAGGCTCATGAAAAAGTCGGGGAGTTCACGATAGATAGTGATCGCTGGCAGACCTATGAAGTGCATTTTAGGGCAAAAAATGGTGCTTTGTGCCCGTTTTGGTTTATTAATCAGGGCTTTGCCAAGGGCCGGAGTATCTATTTGAAAAAGATAGTTTTTCGTGGTTTGCGCAAAAATAACAAATGAAATAGGTAATCTCTGGTATAATTAAAATTAAGGGTAATTATTCATTCTAATATTTTGAGCGTATGAGAAGGAGATTAAATATGGATTATCAAAAAAAGGAAATGGAATTATTTGATTACCTGAAGATCTTGGCAAATTCTTGGAGAATCTTGGGTCTTAGTATCCTAGGGTTAACACTAATTGGTATTTGTTTTGCTGTGGCTCTGCCAAAATATTATGCAATAACTTCAATAATAGGATTTGCCGGAGCGCCAATAAAGCCTAATGAAATAGCTGAGAAGATAAAGGAAGGTGTGTATGATGAGCGCGTTTTAAAAACACTGGGCCGGGAAAAATTCCCAGCCGGTTTAGAGGTGAAGGCTGTTCTTCTCACTAATTCACCGGTAATGAAAATACTGGTGAAGACCCCGTCCGTCGAGCTTGCTTTTGGAACAGCCTGTTTACAGGAATTGTTAAAAATAATTAATGAAGAGAATAAGACCCTTATTAAGTTGTATGAATATATTCTGGCAAACAAAAACAAAAAAGAGAAAATAGGGGTAAGATTGGCTGTCTTCGAGAAGAAATTAAAACGCAAACAAGAGTATTTAAATTATCTGAAAGAAAAGTTGGAATTATTAAACAAGCAAGAAATAAAACTGGAAAAAGAATTAAGTATTGCTAAGAGTATGCGTAATAAAGCTGAAAAAGTTAATCGTACCTCTCTTTTAGATAGTAAGCTATACACTTTAAGGGAGAAGAGAGATAGGCTAGACTTAGGTATGAAATACACATATAAGGCCTTAGATGAAATAACGGCCGAAGTTAAATTAGAAACAATAGAATTATCCTATCTAGGCAAGAATAATATTAATATAATAGATGAGATAGTTAAGGATAGTGATATTAAGATAATGCGCGGGCCAGAACCCAAACCTGTAAAATCAAAGGCTCTGCTGATGGTTTTGATTTTCGCTGTAATAGGTTTAGTGATCGGTGTATTTTTAGCATTAATGATAGAATATCTCAGGCAGGAAAAAGAGAAAAGGAATAATAATATCTAAAAAAGGAATGTAAATGAAATTTGTCGGCAGAACAGTTCTAACTATCTTGGGCGTGTTTACAGCCATGACAATATTTTTTTATTTTGATAAAGGCCTAGCGCCTGGCAATGATATTCATTGGTACTTTGATTTAGCCTATCTGGTACACCAGGGAGGGAGATTTCTCGTTGACTTTATTGATTACCGTATTCCGGTATTTGCCTGGTGCATCTCTTGGTTGTATAGATTTGAATTTAGTGATTTCATTAATAGATACATTGTTATGGTATTGGTTTATTCAGCTTATGTATTGCTATTGTTGCGTATATCTTTAGACATAACGCATTCTTGGACCAAATCTTTTTTTGTTATTATAGGAGCATTTATTACTATCTCTGCTCGTGAATTAGATGCTGGAAGGAATATGCTGCAACCTCTATTTCACCACATATTGGAGTTGGGAAGCATTATGTTATTGCTAGAAGTAGTCTATAATTACCAGCCTGGGAGGGTGATTAGACCTAATGATTTAGTAAGAATTAGTATAGCTGGAGTTTTAGCCAGCTGTTCATTTATTGGTCGGCAAGTCCATTTGTTTCCCTTTGTTCTGGTATTAAGTATTTCCGTTTATTTTTATGTTAAGTATGAGAATCAAAAGCGAAATATATTATTTCTTAATTTAATGTTTTGGAGCGGTTTTATAGTATCAACAACTCTAATTTTTGTTAGGTTTATCGACTTTAATTGGGAATATTTAAAACTTTGTAAAATATGGCTTTTTG
>CAZFDO010000043.1:9391-11121 GCA_964517965.1 uncultured Clostridia bacterium | reverse complement strand
CCTGCTTTCTTCTAACTTTGTGCCTTCTAATGGGTCCCGCAAATCTCCTGCATGATGCGTTCCACATCCTGTATCTGTACATCGGTGTTAACGCAAGGGCCGAACGGACGCTGGTTCACCACGGCATGCACCGCTACCGGATAGGTATCAATGATACCACTGGCCAGCTCTTTCTCGCAGGCTACCGCGATCACTGTATCAGCCCGGGTATCTTCCAGCACCTGCCGCGCCAGCCTTCCGCCGGTGGCGACAGCCAGCTTCACAGCGTACTTTTCACTCAATTCCAGTAAATCTTTTATCCTGCATTTGCCGCATTTCCGGCAATTTTGCACATCTTCCACGACATTATTTATACAATCTTTATTCTGCAGGCAGCTGGGAGTAAGGATGAGTATCTTTTCAACTTTTCTCTTTTTATTGCTTTGCAGGCGATTATTCAGCTTTATTAAATACGCTTCAGTCCGGTCCGGAGCTACCCGTAATAGTTTACCGGCCAACAAGACCAGCGGAAAATAAATATTATATATGAGCCACATTTCTAATGTCCTATCTTCAGCCCAAAACATCGCCTTTTTTCAAGTGATGACCAATGACAAAATTGTAGGCCGGCATTACTTTACCGCCTTCTGATTGTACTCTGGTCAACAGTAATGCACCTTGACCGCACTTTACCACAAATCCATGATTTTTAAGTATATCAATAACTGTTCCCGGATTAGCAGCTTTATGGTTTAACTCAATTTTGGGCACTTCTTCTGCTTCCCATACTTTGAGCATGTGCTTTTTGCCGACATACTGATAAAAGGTGTAGGCGCCTGGCCACGGATACATGCCGCGGACAAAATTATATAATTCCGGAGAACTTTTTTGCCAGTCTATCAAGCCACTTTCTTTAGTAAGCAACGCCGCGTAAGAAGAGCGAGATTCATCCTGCGATTTAGCTTCTGCTTTCCCCTGCCTGATCAACTCGATCGTATCTTGCAGTACCCTGACCCCTACTTTGGTTAGTTTTTCAGTCAGGGTGACGGCATTATCTTTGCCGTCAATGGGAATGTCTTGCTGTAATATCACCGGGCCGCTATCCAGTTTTTTGACCAGGAACATGGTAGAAATTCCGGTCTGGCCATCGCCGTTGATAATAGCCGCCTGGATGGGACTGGCTCCCCGGTATTTCGGTAATAAGGAAAAATGGACATTGATCATGCCCAGCTTTGGCAGGTCCAGCAGCTTCTGGCTCAATATTTGCCCAAAACCGACAACTATTGCCAGTTCAGGATTCAAATTTTTTAATGTTTCCAAAGAACTCGCTTCATTTATCTTAACCGGTTGAAATACCGGGATATTCTTATTCCTGGCCAATACTTTTACCGGTGGTTCTTTTATTTCCTGTTTACGTCCGACCGGTTTATCAGGCATGGTCACTACGCCGACAACTTCCTCTCCCATATCCAACAATGACTGCAGGAAATTTACCGCGTATTGGGGTGTGCCCATGAAAATGACCCGCATTTTAGTGTCCTGTCTTCATCTTTCTTCTAATCTTGATTTTCTCAAAGAATCCGGCAAAATCTACGATCAATTTGCCCTTTAAATGGTCCATCTCATGCTGTATGGCCCGGGATAAATAGCCAGTATCTTCACGGATGATCTTTTCACCCTTCTGGTTGATACCCTGGACTACAGTCTTCTTAGCTCGCCTCACCTTGACCGATGCTTTGGGACAAGACAGA
>CAZFDO010000043.1:0-9381 GCA_964517965.1 uncultured Clostridia bacterium | reverse complement strand
GACAGACAACCTTCTTCCAAGGTTTCTGACCCCTCTTTAGACAGCAACTCCGGATTGATCAGCACGACCAGCTCATGCTTTCCTGATACATCGCCAACATCAACGATCAGCAAATTTTTGTTTACCCCTACCTGCGGAGCCGCCAAGCCGATCCCTTTATTAGCATACATGGTCTCTAGCATATCATTGATCAGTTTAATGACTTCCGGAGTGACTTCCGGGATGTCTTCGTTCTTCTTACGGAGACATAAATCACCGTAGGTTTTTATGGTTAAAATACTCATAAAACACCTTATCGTAATGCGTTAAAAAATAATTTAAGGCAATCCACTATTATTAAAGAAGATTGCCTTAGTAATTATATACTAGTTTACCCTGATTGTCAATATATAAATGAATCGGGTCTACTTAGTTAAAGTAGACCCGGTTCCCTGGCTAATAAACCTGAGAAAATAACGTTGTTAATATCCCAAGTTTAGTCATATCTTTGACGCCGTGGCATTCTCCGTGACTGTACGTCTTTCATATGACTAACATATATATAGCAATAAACAAACTTTTTGTCAAGATATTACAGGATATTACTATAGTTTCAGCTTACGGTCTTCGTATTCATACCAGGCAGTCAGAATAAGGGTAAAAAAGAGAGAATACAGGAACAGTTCATCCAGGATCTTGGCTTTAGCATACAGCTCAGGTGAGATCGGTAATAATGACTTGGCCCGGTTAAAGAAATAAAACTTATTAGCATATACTACCGGAGCTCCCTTTCCATATACATGAGCGAAAACAGCCATGGCGATCACGGCCAAAAGGAAAATAGCCAGGAACGTTCGCCCTGCCACTTTCACCAAATTAATATTTTTTATCATATAATTCCCCCATCTTTCTCCTAAGCAGTTCCTTGATGCCCTACCAAGAGCCGAACGCGGCCGCTGATGCCGTGTAGAAAACCTTCGTTTTTCGCCTGTCCGCCAACGCTTTAGTGGCGGAGAACGGCGCAGCGTGACAGTGAGGCTATACCTATGAACTTACAGCAGTTCAACCGGGTCAACATCAGTGCTGATGGTAATCGAGGTAGTGCGTTTATTAGGCTTCACCCGCTGTAACACTTTTATTAAGGCCTTATGACTTATTGATTTTAAGATGATCTCCTGCCGGTACTGCCCTCTCAACCTGGCCCTGAATGATGGCGCCGGCCCATATACTTTGATCGTTGATTGCTTAAACTTCTCAGCTAAAGCCAGCGCCTCTTTTTCCGTCTTCTCCTGATCCGCCCCTCTTATCTCTACCTGCGCAATACTCCCATAAGGAGGATACTTCAACTGCTGGCGGAATTCCAGCTCCTGCCGGTAAAAACTGGCCCAATCCTGATGTAATATGGCCTGTAAAAGATAATGTTCTATGTTCTCTGCCTGGATAATAATTTCGGTACCGCCTTTGGCAGTATCCAAGCGCTGTACTAATCCTATTAAATTTTGGAACGTATGCTCAGCGGCACGAAAATCAGGCAGGTTCAACATCAAATCTATCAGGAGTACCCCTAAAAAAGTGGTTTTAGGAAAATTATCATAATTATTAAGGATTTGCGTGCCGACAATAATATCAAATTCTTTCCGGTCCTTGACCTGCTCGTAGGTCTGCGCGTCCAGCCGCATTATTTTCGCTGCCGGGAAAAGATTCTGCAATACTTCAGCTACTGTTTCAGCGCCAAAACCGATCGGTTCCAGCTGCTGAGTATGACAGGACGGGCATTCTGCGGTGTGCTTTTGCGTATGCTGGCAGTAACGGCAATATAGTTTGTTCTTTAACGCGCTCAAGGTCAACGGCACATCACACGCCGGACAACGCATGACAAATTTGCATAACCGGCAATAAACATAGGTGGAATAGCCGCGCATATTTACAAAAATAGCCGAGCGTTCCTGCTTTTTTAATCTCGACTCGATGGCCTGGATAAAGGTCTGGCCTAGATAAACCGGCCCGTCTTTTCTCCTCTTCTTAGGCAGTTCCTGCACCTGTATTTTGACGGCAGCTGCATCAAAAAGGTTACCAAACTTCAGCAATCTATATTCCTCATGTATGGCTTTATAATAACTTTCCACGGAAGGAGCTGCGGTAGCCAGCACTAGTGATATTTTTTCCAGATCAGCTTTTTTCGCTACTACATCACGGGTATGATACATTGGCTTCTGGTCTGACTTATAGGCAGTATCTTGTTCGTCCTCCATGATCATGAGCCCCAGCTTCCGGAAACTATAAAATACGGACATCCTGGTACCCAGGATGATAGAAGCCTCGCCCTTCTTTATTTCCTCCCAGGCCTGGTATTTTTCTCCGGCAGAGAGCCCGCTGTGCAAAGACACGACCTTGCCCGGATAACGCGCCACCAAATATGAATGGAATAGATCTATCTTCTCGATCTGCGGGACAATGATCAGGACTTGCTGGTCTTTTTTAAGTATCGGCTCTAACAGTTCCAGGTAAATCTTTATTCTCTCGCTGGTAAGGCCGCCCCACAATAGGACCGGCTTGTTGTTCGGGTCCTGCATCAAGATTTTCAATTGTTCCAGGATCCTGTTTTGCTCTCCGGTCAATAATCCCGGCAATTCCATATTTTTTTGTTCTTGCTTTTTTTCAACCTTAGCTCCGAAGCTACGTTCGGAGTCCGAAGTACATCGGACCTGCCTTTTTACCGGCTTTACCAGGCAGGTTTCAGTCGCTTCACCCCACGAGCAGAAATAGTAATCAGCGATCCAGCGGGTCAGTTTTAACATGTCTTCAGTCAATAAAGGCTGAGGTGATATTATGCCGGTGATATTCTTGGCCTTGGGGATACTGCTTTTAGCTGCTAAATCCGCTACTATGGCCTGCAAATCTTTATGTCCGAAATTGACCTGCACTAACTGGCCTTTGGCTATACTGCTGCGTAAATTTTCCGGGACTGCATAGTCAAAGAGCCGGTCCAGGGCAATTCCAGGAATAATGACTTTGGCAAAATTATTCATATTGCCTTTCTTATCAAAATATACCTTTTTTAATCTGTGCCTGTCCCCTCTGCCAGTCCCGATTTTATCGGGACTAGGGGGGATAATCGAAACATCCTACTATATAGTAGGATGTTTCATTAGAAAATCTCTGATCTTTTTAAAATCTTCCCAAATATATTTTTTATTGGAGGCATCATAAAGGCAGCTGGCTGGATGGACAGTGGCTATGAACTGGATATCTTTTCCGCCGAAGTTCAAAGTATGGAATTGGTTACGCAGTTGGTGTATACCCTCATTGGATCTGAGTATGGACTGGGCGGCGGTCCGGCCTAATAAGCAAATGATCTCAGGCTGGATAATCTCGATCTGCCTGGTAATAATGGGCAGGCAGGCGGCCATTTCTTCAGTGGACGGCGGACGGTCATTGCCGCGAATTTCCGGTGTATCAGGATTCTTCATAGGGTGGCATTTTACGATATTGCCGATATATACCTCTGCCCGCTGCAGATTGATAGTTGTTTCAATCGCTTTGGTCAGGAGTTGGCCGGCTTTGCCGATAAAAGGCCGCCCGGTCTGGTCTTCATCAAATCCCGGGCCCTCGCCAATAAACATCAGCCGGGCCTGCGGCTCACCCTCGCCAAATACCAACTTATTCCTGGTCCGTCCCAAGGGACAATTCTGGCAATCAGCAAACTGCTGATATAATTGTTCCAAAGCCTCAGCCGGGCCTTGGTTAGCCGTTTTTTTGCCACTTTTTATAGTATTATGCCGGTTTGATTTTGGAACAGCCTGCAGGCCCTTCTTTTTCTCCTGCTGCAGATAAGCTTTAAAATCGGTAATTACTTGCTGTAATTCCTTATTCATATTCCACCTTAAATAACGAACCCCCTCTTTTAAGGGGGGATATTTTTCTAGTTATCACTCTGCCACTCTACCACTGTCTCAGAACTTAATACTGATCCCTATCCGGTGGGTTGAACCAAGGTCTCCGAAATACAGCCAGGCATAGTCAAACTGCATATTCACATTCAATATTTCATCCAACATATCTTCATTGATGCTGACCCCGGCAGTCATACCGCTGGAACTGCCCAGCGAACCTACGTCCTCATAACCGGCCCGCAAGGCAAACATTTTATTAAACCGGTATTCTGCCCCGGCATGGAGCTTCATTTCCCGGTCATTGGGCACATCTATATCACCGGCCAAAACCAATTTATTCTCTATGGCCCTCCAAGCCAGGCCAGCCTTCAAATTAGTCGGTAATTTCTCATTGGTATCAACAGCTTTCATCTTCGGACCCAGATTTTGGATCATAATACCAACAGTCATATTCAGCGGCAGTTTCTGGAGAGCCCCTAGATCAAGAGCATAACCGGATCCCCGGTCATTATCCAACATCATCTGAATGCCTTTAAAGGTCGCACCAATACTAATATCATCCATCACCTTCCAGGCCAAGGAGACACTTTCATAATAATCAGCTACTTTAGCTTTGCCATCACTAGTCCCGGTAGCTGTGCGGCGGTCTATATCAGTCGTGCCAAAATATACTACTTGCAAGCCATAGGCAAATTTATCACCAGCCGGAGAAGCAAAAGCTATGCTATCATGATTTATCTTTTCCAGCCAGGCAGTATGTACAAAACTGAACTCTTTAGTGCTCAATTGTATCAACCCGGCCGGATTCCAATAGACGGCACTGATATCGTCAGCTACAGCCACATAAGCTCCGCCCATACCTACCGGCCTGACCCCGGTTTCAATTTTCAGGAAACTGGCCGTCGTCGTCCCGGTCTTACTGCTGGCAGCGAATAGCATAGCCGGCAGATAGATGGCAGATAACATTATAAAAATTAATAGTTTTTCTTTCTTACCCAAATTCATACCTCTATTTTGAAATAATCAACTTCTTGGTGGCATTCCTGGTATTACCGCTGGAATATTCAACCAATATTTTATAAATATATAATTCATCGGCAAGTACTTCGCCGTCGTTATTGATACATCTCCAGTTCACCCTCTTATCACCTGCCCCGTTGTCATAGATGACTTTGGACCAGACCTTTTCACCCAGGATAGTATATACTTCAATAGTCACGGTAGCACTGCCGGTCAGGGAATAGGCAAAGGTGGCGTTGCGCCCTTTCACCGGATTCGGATATATAAATACAGAATCTTTGAAGTCTATATCTTCAGCCGTAGTGTTTAAAGTAAAAGTATAGGTTGCCTGTGAGCCGGTATTGCCACTCAAATCTTTTGGCGTGATCCTGATCGTATAGGTTCCATTGGTATCCTGCGAGGTAAAGGTCAGCGTGATGGTATCGGAGCCATTATTGGATTGGGTCCCGGTGATACTGTTACCAGCAGGATTACTGAGCGTAATCGTTGAATTATCCAGGTCAACACCAGACCCGCCGGTATTATCCTGCAGAACAGTGCTAACCTCAGTAAAAGAAGCATTTACTATGGATCCGTTAACCGGTGATACCGAGGTCACTGTCGGGGCCGTAGAATCAGTCGATATCTGAGAACCTGTGCGATCAATAGTGATGTTCCCATAAATAGGTAAATCATTATTATTTGCATCTAAAGCATGATTTCCATTCATATCTTTGGCGCTTATCGCAAAAATATAAAGACCATTTGATAATACAGCCCCATTTTCACTATTACCATCCCAACTTTCTTCTTGAGATCCGGCATTGCGATAGAAATTAAATGTTTTTTCTAAATTACTACTTGGATTTGGAACAGGCTCACCATTTGCATCAACTGTAAAAGTAGTCCCTGCTTTGCAAATTATAATTTTCACATTAGCATCATCAGTTATCGTGTATTTAAGTTTTGCTAAAGCATTATTTTCAGTTATGCCTATAGAGGAAATATCAACAATTCTAAAATCATAGGCAAATTCCCATCCAGCAGAGTCTGCACTGTCACGAGTGCTTAAAGCTGCTGCATGATTTTGGTAAGCATCAATCTGAAAACGATATTTAGCATGAGCAACTTTATTTCCATTATCATCTTTTAAATCCCAAAAATCTGTGCAGCGAAAATTCCAATCTATTGTTTCTCCATCTCGAGGCACTTCATGAATAATAGTCCTTACTAATGTATCGTCACTATTATCTACTGTTCCATTTGAATTATAAATCCTAATAGTAGTAAAAGCTGGTTGGGTTAACTGATAACTTATTCGATAAGGCCCAGCATGAGCCACTGTGTCTGAGCCATAATCAGTATAAGTCAAGACAACGTCGTTAACATGTACTACATGCACCGTAATGGTCTGATAAGATTTTGGACCCTCATTGCCGGCAAAATCTTTAGTCCACATTTCCACAGTGTATGACCCGTTATGCTTGGTATATTGGTTCGTGTTGAACCAGCGGCCATCCCAGGTAATTTGCCCCTGAGTAATACCACTGCCTGAAGTGATCACCTGGGTCTCTTTATAAATCGAAGTCTCATTGTTATATTTGATATCATAAAGTATCTGGTTTGCTACCCAACGGTTACCCTGCTGGTCCATATTCTGTATTTGATATGTTATGATGGTTCCTGTGGAAGGATTTGTCAAGGTACTTGTTTCATAATTAATAAGTGTTTCTGTAGCAGTCAGACTGAGGCTATAGGCCGTTCCCGCGAGGGGATAAGCGCTGGTTGCACTGCGCACATTTGAACCGGTATTGCTTTCACCGTTACTATCTGTGGCAGTAACAAAATAGTAATAGGCTGTTGCGTCAGTAACCGTGGTATCAATATAACTAAGTGTTGCAGCGGCTGGTATGCCGAAAGCTACGGTCTGATAAGTGCCATAAGTCGCTTCCGCTGGATTATCAGCGATAACATCCGTGCTGCGGTAGACAGCATAAGTAATAGTTCCGACACCAGTGGCAGTAGTCCAGGTTAAACGTATGGGACCACCAAAATTTACAGCGTTTAATCCAGTGGGAGCAGTAGCATCGGCTTGCGCCGTGCTAACTAAAAATAAAATACTTACCGCTGTGATCAGAGTAAGTATTATAAATTTCAGCTTATTCATTAATGAATTCTCCGGATAAAGAGAAGTTTGTGTTTTCTTTTTTTAACATAAGGTTCTTATCTTGTCAAGAATTTCTTTTGCTACTTTTTCTTTCGTTAATAACGGCAAGGCTTTCCGCCCCGCCTTAGCCCAGAGCAAAGTTACCTTGTTTGTGTCTTTAGCAAACCCATCTTCTACCTTATTAGCTACGATCAGGTCCAGGTTTTTAGCTTTTAATTTTTTACGCGCATTGGCCAGCAGGTTATCACTCTCGGCGGCAAAACCAACGAGCACCTGCCCTTTCTTGCGTTTCCCCAATTCCAGCAGGATATCCGGATTAATGATCAATGACAGGTTAAGACCATCCATTTTTTTGATCTTACCAGAAGCAATCTTAGCCGGGCGGAAGTCCCCTACTGCGCTGGTAGCTATTATTATGTCTGCAGCCTGGCGCCGGCCCATTACTTTTTCATACATATCCAAAGCAGTCTGTACCTGGATAACTGTCGCTTCTTTGGGCGGTACTAGATGGGTTGGACCAGTCACTAATATTACTGCGGCGCCGCGACTGGCAGCTTCTTTGGCCAGGGCATAGCCCATTTTTCCGCTGGACCGGTTAGTAATATAGCGTATGGCATCGATCGGTTCCTGGGTAGGACCAGCTGTGATCAGAATGGTTTTGCCCTGAAAATCAGCATGTGGGATGAGAATGGAATTAATTTTAGCCAGGATTTTTTCTTCACTGGCTAAACGGCCGGCGCCTTCATCACCGCAGGCCAGGCGGCCGGTTTCCGGCTCTACAAAAAACATTTTTCTTTTTGCCAGTTTCCGGATATTTTCCTGGACCAGCGGATTTTCATACATATTTTTATTCATCGCCGGACAAATGACCAGCGGAGCCCTGGCCGCCAGGACTAACGTAGTTAAAAAATCATCAGCGATCCCAGCCGCGCATTTATCAATAAAATTGGCTGTCGCCGGGGCGATCAGGATAAGATCGGCTCTCTTGGCCAAGGCGATATGCTCTATCTCCCACTTTTTGGGCGTCATGACCAGATCAGTAATGACCTGATTAGCGGTCAAAGACTGGAAGGTCAGCGGAGTGATAAATTCCTGGGCCATTTTCGTCATAACTACAGTGACATTGGCCTGCTCTTTTTTTAGCCGACTGACAATAGAGGCGGTTTTATACGCGGCAATGCCGCCGGTGATACCGACGACTATTTCCTTGCCTTTAAGCATTATTTATTCCTTTTCTTCCTGCTTTTGTTCCTCAAGTTCCGCCAGCTCATCTGCTTTATCTTTTTTCTTGTTGGCTTTAGTGAGCACTTTATGCATGGCTTCGATCGCTATTTTTCCCAAGCTGACCGTCTTGTCTTTGTCCAGCAGTTTTAATTTTTTTGCTTCCTCGGTAGCGGCCAGCACCACCTTGTACTTATTACCCACAATGTTCTGCTTCGGATGTTCCGGGATTTCATTATGCTTCTGTTCAGTCACGTTTTCACACTCCTTATATTTATTTTATGGTCTTTTGCAGGCTCTTAATGGTAACACTCAGGTCCTTATTGATGATGACCCGGTCATAACGCGGAATATAGCGCATCTCCTCCTCTATCTTTTTCATTCGCCGGGTAATAGTAGCCATTGAATCTTTATTGCGGCTAATTAACCGCTGACGCAGCTCCGCCAGGCTCGGCGGCAGAATAAATACCAGCAAGGCCTGGGGAAACGCCTTCTTCACCTGTAAAGCGCCCTGCATATCGATATCCAGCAAAACGCTGATACCTTTGGCCAGGTTATCCATGACTGGTTTTTTGGGAGTGCCATAAAACTGATTGTAGACACTGGCCCATTCCAGGAATTCCCGGGATCTTATTTTCCTTTTAAATTCAGCAGGGGTCAGGAAAAAATAATCTTTCCCTTCTTTTTCTCCCGGCCTTTTATCCCGGGTCGTAGCAGAAACAGAAAATACCAGACCCGTACTACGCTTGATCAGCTCATGACACAGCGTTGTTTTGCCTGTGCCAGACGGACCGGATAGAACTATTAGTTTTCCTTTTTTCATAAAACCTCGATGTACGCCCTTTATAATTCAAAGGTGGATTGTTTGGCCGAAGGTTTTTTCTTTAACGCCCCTTCCGGCCCGTGCTCTTCCAATCCAATCTCTTTCTTGATCTGTTCGATCTTAGTCTCCAATTGAGCGATACGCGTATCCATACTGTATATATGCGAGACTACCTCGATGATCTTCTGGGCCAGGTCATCCATGCGCTCGTGCTCCCGGGAGGATTCTTCAATTTTCTCTCTAAAGGACTTGATCGTCGCATCCAAATCCTTGACCCGGTCTGCCATCTTATTCACGGT
>CAZFDO010000042.1:0-11531 GCA_964517965.1 uncultured Clostridia bacterium | reverse complement strand
CAGCCCTGGCTGGAGCGCCTTTTTTCCTGTATCTGCTCCGGCGGAAGAAAACCAACTTGTTTGTTTGAGGTATTTTAATTCAATGAGGTATGAATAATGTTCTTGGAATTAGCCAACGTGTGTTTTACCTATCAGGAGGAACCGGTCCTGCAAGATATATCTTTATCTGCCGCTAAAGGCGACTTCCTGGGTATCATCGGCCCTAACGGCAGCGGAAAGTCTACCTTATTAAAGATCATGGCCCGGATCTTAACTGCACCTTCCGGGACAGTTTCAATAGCCGCTAAAGACATATTTTCATACCGTATCCAGGACCTGGCCAAAATAGTCGCTACGGTCCCGGAAGAGATCCTGTTTAATTTTCCTTTTACCGTCGAGGAATTGGTACTGATGGGGCGGGCGCCGCACCTTTCATTCTTACAGCCTTTGGCAGCTGTTGATCATGCTAAGGTGAAAGCTTGCATGGAGAAAACCAGTATCAGCCACTTGGCCAACCGTCGGATCAATGAACTATCCAGCGGCGAGCGGCAGAGAGTATTTATCGCCCAAGCATTGGCCCAGGAACCGGACATATTATTGCTGGATGAGCCAACAGCGCATTTGGATATTAATCACCAGACTGAAATATTTAATGTCCTGAAGAATCTTCAGCAACAGCACGGTTTGACCATAATTACCGTTACCCATGACCTCAACCTGGCCGCGTTATATTGCGACAATTTGGCGCTGCTAAAAGAAGGGAGGATCTTCAGCCAGGGGATCCCGGAGCGCGTGATCACGGTTGAAAATATAAAAGATGTGTACCACACTATGGTTGCCGTAAATCACCATCCTACGGCCGATAAGCTACAAATTACTTTGCTCCCAAAATATAAATTAAACCCGTAATTTGCAATAGGATTTGGAAATCGATGATAAATCGCTATGTCTTTTCGTCTAAAAAACTGCTTACATACTTCTGCGAGTATGCTCGCACTTTTTTGAGACAAAAATACTATGCGCTTTCCCATCTCTGTTCATCAAACCTATTATAAAATCCGGGTTACTATAGGAGGAATAATGTTTAAGAATTTAGTTTTAGTAGCGGCATTACTTTCACTTTTACCGGTAACCAATATTACCGGCGCGGAAAATGGGGCGGAAGTCAACCTGAATATGACGGTAGTTTCAGCCAGCTTGAGCCCTCAGCCAGCGCAGTTCACCGGCACTAATGTATCTGTGATCAGCAGTGAAGATATTGCCGCTGCCCATACCCAGGATATCAGCCAGTTGCTGAACCAGGTAGCAGGCTTGGACCTGCCAAAACAGGCCAGCCTTGGTAATGCCCAAATATTGTCTGTCCGCGGCGTCCCCGGCCAGCAAGTATTGATCCTGCTGGATGGTTTTCCGATAAACTCTCCTTCACTGGGACTGACCGACCTGTCGCAAATCCCCCTCGAGAATATCGAGAAAATAGAAATAGTCCGCGGCGCCGGGTCTGCCTGGTATGGAGCCAACGCCGTCGGAGGGGTTATTAATATAATCACCAAGAAGCCGCAAGGTCCTGTACCGTTAACAGCTATCAGCCTGATCGGCGGGAGCTCTAATTCCCAAACTTACAGGTTCAGCTATGGAGCAAAACCAGGGGATCTTGATTATCAGCTCTCTTCCAGCCGGTCTTTCTCCCAAGGCTGGCGGAAAAATAATGACTTTAATAATAATGCGGTGAGCCTGCACCTGGGCTACGATGCGCACAAGTATGGTCAGATCAGCTTGCATAACCAGTATTACCGGAGCTTTTTAGGATTGCCTGGTCCTTCTAATATTCCCATCGATTCCTGGGATAATGCCAAGGAGAGGGAAGCCTCTTCGCCCAATGCCCGTCAGGAAGACCGCACTAATCTTACGTACGCTGAATATAAGATCATGCTTCCCGATCAGACTTCGGCTAAAATTCGTACTTTCCTGAATGACACCAAGCAGATATACCGCAATACTGACTGGTCCATTGATAACCTGCGGCGTAACCGCAGTCATGGAGCCAGCTTGCAGGTGAACCTGCTATCAGGTTTCAGTTCAGGACTGGAATACCGGGAAGATGGGGTATGGCAAAGAGATAATAACATTCAAACCGATGTCATCAATGAAGCGGTTTATTTCCAATCCCTGTTCGCCCAATATATGAAGCAGGAAGAAGCCTGGCTGGTCACCTTCGGCGCGCGCTATGACCATCATTCCATCAGCGGCGGCCAGTTCAATCCCCGGCTGAACCTGGTTTATCTTATTAACCAGAACTGGAAAGGTTCTTTTAATATTGCCCGCGGTTTCCGCCCGCCGACCATCAATGACCTGTTCTGGCCCTTGAACCAGGAAACCTATTTCGGAACAACCTATATCACCGTCGGCAACAAAGACCTGAAAGCAGAAAAAGCCATGTCCTACGATGTGGGCCTGGCCGGGAAAATAGGTAATAAACTGGAAACCAAAGCCACTCTTTTTTATATTACCAACAAAGACCTGCTGCTGTGGCAGCAGCAAACTGTTACTTTGACTACTTATCGCTATACGCCGCAGAATGTCGCCCAGGGCAAGAATGTTGGCCTGGAATTTGAATCCAGCCATAATATTTTGAGTACGTTAAAACAGCGCCTGGTATATACCGGCATGCAGGCAGAAGGAAAGCAGGATAATGAAGAAGCCTATACTTTATTAGCGTTCCGTCCCAAGCATAAACTTCTTTATCAGCTGGATTATACTCCATTGAAGACTTTGCAATTGACCCTGGAAAACAAATGGGTTTCAGCCAGTTTCGAGCAAGATGGGGAGAGAGGTACTAAAATACCTTCCGCCTCTATCTGGAGCGTTTCTTTGGATAAAAAAATAAATACCGCCGTCCTGTCCTTTAAAACGGAAAATATTCTGAATAAGCGTTACGCTAGCCGTACCGATGGATTTGGCAATTTTTATCCTCTGCCAGGCAGGACTTATTGGCTCAGTTTAGATCTGTATTTTGTCAACTAAGATTACACCGATTATTAAGAGAGATTACACCGATTAAAGCTTTAGTATGTAATCTGTGTAATCATCTTTTGAAATCTGTGTAATCGTTTTCTTAAGAAAAAGGCTTGCATGATTTATTAAATATTGTTAAAATCAGTTTCATGAATAAAATTAACTCTAAACCAGGCAAGATAAACCTGAAAACGCCTTATTATTTAATTGATGAGCGTAGATTACTAAAAAACCTGAAAATCATCAAATATGTCAGGGACCACTCCGGCGCCAAATCAGTATTGGCGCTTAAATGTTTTTCCACCTGGAGCGTTTTCGGCCTGATGCAGGAGTACCTGGACGGAACGACCAGCAGTTCTTTGTATGAAGCCCGTCTCGGATATGAAAAATTCGGCAAGGAAGTACATGCCTACTGCGTTGGTTTTTCTAAAGACGATATCAAGGAAGTCAGGCAGTACGCGGATAAAGTAATTTTTAATTCGCTATCCCAGCTAAGATCTTTTTACCAGGATGTCCGCAATCTTAAAATCGGGGTAAGAGTGAATCCCCAGGTCAGTTATTCTCATTTTGACCTGGCTGACCCGGCCCGGCGGTTTTCCAGGCTGGGGGTGACCGACCAGCAGGCCCTGTTGCAGGCAGCGCCCTTGATCAGCGGCGTGATGTTCCATTTCAACTGCGAGAATAATGATTTCCGTAATTTCTCAGCCAACCTGGACTTGATCGGGCGTAAGTACGGAAAACTACTGCAGAAATTAGAATGGATCAGCCTGGGCGGAGGCCTTTATTTTACCCAGGACGGATATCCGCTGGAAAAGTTTTGTCAGAAGCTGAAAAGCTTCAGTGCAGAGCATAAAGTCCAGATCTATTTAGAACCGGGAGAGACCGCCATAACGCAGTCAGCCGAGCTGGTCACTACGGTAGTGGATATCATCCATAATGAAGCTGATATTGCTATTGTCGACGCCTCTACTGAAGCGCATATGCTGGACCTGCTGGTCTATCGCACCCCGGCTAAAATAGCTAGCGCCGGTAACGGACGGTTTAAATATGTGCTCGCTGGACGCTCCTGCCTGGCTGGCGATATATTCGGGACTTATCGTTTTAAATCCAGGCTGAAGACAGGCAGTATTATCCGACTGGCAGATGCCGCCGGATATACCATGGTGAAAAAGAACTGGTTCAACGGGTTGCAGATGCCTTCGATCATCGTCAAGAGGCGGAATGGTTCGCTGGAAATGGTCCGCCGTTTCGAATATAAGGATTTCGTTAATAGTTTATCGTAATCTAGTATTCGGTCACTAACCAAGGAGAGGATAACTTAATGAAAAGGAAAAAGAACGTGTTGATCATCGGGGCGGGCGGCGTCGCTCATGTGGTCGCGCACAAATGTGCCCAGAACAACGATATCCTGGGTGATATTTGTATTGCCTCCCGGACACAGCGCAAAGCAGACAAGATCATTGATAGCATAAAAAAGAAAAACAATCTTAAAGACAAAACCAAACAACTTTATTCCCGCCAGATCAATGCCCTGGATATCCCGGCAATGGTGAACCTGATCAAAGAAACAAATTCACAGATCGTAATTAATGTCGGGGTCACTTTTATAAACATGTCGGTACTGGAAGCCTGTATCCAGGCCGGGGTCGTGTATATGGATACGGCTATTCATGAGGAACCAGGCAAGGTCTGTGAAGATCCGCCCTGGTACGCCAATTATGAATGGAAACATAAGGACCGCTGCCGGGAGAACGGAATTACGGCGATCCTGGGCATAGGATTTGACCCGGGGGTGGTAAATGCATATGTTTCTTTGGCTATAAAGCATCATTTCGACAAGATCGACATTATTGATATTATGGACGTGAACGCCGGTAACCACGGGAAATATTTTGCGACCAATTTCGACCCGGAAATTAATTTCCGGGAATTCCGGAAGGTGTGGACCTGGATCGACCGGAAATGGGTAGAGAAAAAGGTTCATACCAAAAAGATGATGTACGAGTTCCCGGTAGTAGGCAAGCAGACCGTGTACCTGACCGGACATGATGAACTACACTCCTTATCCCAAAACATCGATGCGAACACGATCCGTTTCTGGATGGGATTTAGTGACCATTACATAAATGTTTTCACGGTCCTGAGCAAACTTGGTTTGCTTTCTGAAAAAACGGTCAAAACAGATGAAGGCATAGAAGTAGTGCCGCTGAAGGTCGTAAAAGCGGTCCTGCCTGACCCGCTTTCATTGGCGCCAAATTATACCGGGAAAACCTGCATCGGGAACCTGATCAAGGGTACGAAGAACGATGTGCCCAAAGAGATATTTATTTACAACATCTGTGACCATACGGAATGCTATAAAGAAGTAGAATCCCAGGCCATCAGTTACACTGCCGGGGTACCGCCGGTAGCCGCGGCCATACTCGTGTCCAAAGGTACCTGGGATGTCAAAACTATGGTAAATGTTGAAGAATTAGATCCTGACCCGTTCATCGAACTGCTGGATAAAATGGGCCTGCCAACAGAGATACAGGAAACGCCGATCGCGGTTTGAAACAGCGTACAGCGTACAGCGTACAGGTTAGAGCAAAAAACAAAACAGATATTTTGCTGAAATAATTCTTGACAAATCATGGTAAGTATTATAAATTAACAACCACCTTAAGATATTTGAAGTAAAGCTCGATCAATTTTTTCAAAATAAGAGGTAAGACTTAGTTGGACCCAGAACAATCGCGTACGCCATTATTTGACACCGTCCTCGCGCATGCCAAAAAGAGGATGGTTTCTTTTCATACACCGGGCCATAAAAATGGTAAGAGTATTGAACAGCGTTTCCGTAACTTTGTGGGACGCAACATTTTTTATATGGATGTAACGGTTTTTGGCGAGGTGGATTCGCTGCACGATCCTACTCATTGCATAAAACAGGCCCAAAAACTGGCCGCCAAAGCCTATGATGCAGATAAGGCGTTCTTTCTCATAAATGGCTCAACTGTAGGAAATCAGGCCATGATCCTGACCGCCTGTAATACTTTTGACGAGATAATACTGCCGCGTAATACCCATAAATCCATTGTCGGCGGTATCATCCTGGCCGGAGCCACGCCGCGCTACATCCAACCGGTGATCGACCGCAATAATAATATTGTTTACAATGTTTCGCCGGAACAAGTGGAAGACGCGATCCAGCGGTATCCGAAAGCCAAGGCGGTCATAATTACTAATCCGACGTATCACGGGATATCTACCAATCTGGCAGGTATTGCCGAGGTAGTGCATAAATATGACAAGATATTACTGGTGGATGAAGCGCACGGGCCGCATTTCAAGTTTTCACCCCGGCTGCCGATCAGCGCTATAGACGCCGGCGCAGATATGTGCGTGCAAAGCACCCATAAAATACTTTCCGGTATGAGCCAGGGTTCTCTGCTGCTGATCAAAGGCAAGCGGGTCGACCCCATGAGAGTGAAAAGAATAGTATCCGTCCTGCAGACTACCAGCCCCAGTTATATTATCCTGGGCTCCATAGACCTGGCCAGGATGCAAATGGCAACCAAGGGTGAAGCCATACTGGACAAGCTCATTGATATGTGCGATGAAGGACGCCGCCAGATAAACCGCATAGAACATATTGCCTGCCTCAGGCAGGAAGACCTACTGCCGGGATTCCAACTGGACCCGACTAAGATCACCGTAATGCTGGGACAATCCGGCTTAAGCGGTTATGATGTTTCCAGGCTGTTTAACGAAAAATACAACCTGCAGGTAGATTACGAAGACTTGTATAATATAATCGCGATCAGCGGAGTAGGAACTACTAAAAAGGATATTCACCAGCTGGTCTTTGCCTTGCAGGATATTTGCGCCAAATATGCCAAACAGAAAGTGATCAAGCCTTTGCCGCCTCTGTCTTTTGCCACGGAGATGGTGATCAACCCGATGCAGGCGCTCGAAATGGGCATGAAACGGGTCCCGATAAACAAAGCCGTAGGCATGATCAGCGCTCATATCTTATCACCGTATCCACCGGGAATACCGGTGCTGATACCGGGAGAACGTATCACCCGCGAGGTTTGCGACTACCTGCAGGAATTAGTAAAAATGGGTATTCGCGTGAGCGGCCAGGAAGGCCATACTCTGAAAACTCTTAAAGTAGTACAGGAATCATGACGAAAAAACGCAAAAAAAAGATAATCCGCAGATTTCAGGCGACGCGTTACCGCGAAACCTTTCTTTTTAAAAATTTCATCTTCCTGGCGTTGATGACTTTTAGTGTTATTTTTTTACTATACGGATTAAAGAATTACCGGGAAATTGACGCGTATTCACTGGTCGCTACTAAGAAAGTAGAAGGGAATGTGGCGGGTATGAGAGTGCGCTTGCTTAATTCCAGCGGGGAAGCAGACCTGACTGACCTGTTAGCCGTCAAATTGAAAGAAAGCAGCGTTATCCCGGTCATTGAAAAATTGCCCGGACAATATTCGCCTACACCGACCATGGTTATTAACCGCTCAGGCGACTCTGAAAAAATAGCTAAACTAGCCAGCTTGATCGGCTGTAACAACATAGTTTCTAAAGTGGAACGAAATGACACCGTGGATGCTGTCATTATCATCGGCAAAGACCTGCACACATTAAGAAAGTAAACCCCGCCCTTCAGGTTATGGGTGGCATTATGTAAAACGTATTAATAATATCGTAATCTAGTATCGCCAAGCTTCGCTCTATGAAGAGCGGGGTAAACTTAAGGAGGTTGTATCGTGAATCAAAAGGAAATGAATACTTTTAAAGACCTGCTCTTGGCTAAGAAAGAAACTATTCTAAAATCGATTAAAAACACCAAGGAAGAAGGCAAAGATTATACCACGAATGAAGTCGGAGATTCGGTGGATATTGCCGCCAGTTCTTATGAGCGGGAGGTCTTATTTGAATTGACCGATAATGAAAGAAAACAACTGGCCGACATTGATAATGCCCTCAAAAAAATTGAAGACAAAGATTTCGGTACCTGTGAAGACTGCGGCGAAAAGATCAGCGACGAGCGGCTGGAAGCAGTGCCTACCGCTACTCTCTGCATCGGCTGCCAGACCAAGAAAGATTCCAAATAAAAGACAGCACCCCTATGAGGGGAGGCAGTCATGGTTAATTACATTTTAGTCATATCAGCAATAGCAGTGCTAGGTCTCCTAGCGGCTATTTTATTTTTGTTAAAGAGCCACAAACAACCGGCCAATGATCAATCTATGGCCATCCTGCAGCAGCAATTATCCCAGATCTCCACTCAACTTAACAGCCAGATCAACGCTATCGCCACACAGGTAAATCAACGCCTCTTCGAAAGCTCCCAGATCCTGCAAGATACTAATAAGAGCATAGGTAATCGCCTGGATTCCACCGCCCAGATGATCAGCCGGGTAGATTCCAGCCTGGGCAAACTGTATGAATCCAACCAGCAGATCTTCATGGTCGGCAAAGACATCTCCAAGCTCAGTGAACTGCTCCGCGCGCCTTCTTTCCGCGGCGGCTTTGGAGAGCTGATGCTGGAAAATCTCCTGCAGGAAATACTGCCCCGGCAGAACTATTCTTTAAAACATAAATTCAAAAGCGGCCAGCAGGTTGACGCCGTGATCATGCTGGGAGATAAGCTGGTCCCGGTAGATTCGAAATTTCCCTATGAAAATTTCAAGAAAGTCACGGAAAGCCTGAGTGACGCTGAAAAAAATAAATTTAAAAAGGATTTTTACCGCGATGTAAAGAACCACATCGACAAAATAGCCTCTTCGTATATCCTGCCCGCAGAAGGGACTTTTGATTTTGCCTTGATGTATATCCCGGCGGAGAATGTTTTTTATGAAACCATTATAAAAGATGAGGCGGCGCAGTCGGCGAGCGGCGAGAAGGCCGTCTATAATTACGCCTTGCAGAAGAAAGTAGTGCCTGTTTCTCCCAATAGTTTTTTTGCGTATCTCCAATCCATTGTCCTGGGCTTGAAGGGAATGCAGATCGAAAAAAATGCCGAGCAGATCATCATCTATCTTAATCATCTCAGAAGTGATTTCCAGAAGTTCCAGGATGAGTTTCGTATCATCGGCAGTCATCTGACCAACGCGCGTAACAAGTACGAAGAGTCTGAACGACTGCTGGCCAGGTTCAGCGACCAGCTGGAAAGCGCGGCCCAGCCTAAACAGCTTGATACCAACAGTCCTACCCCCCCAAAAATAACCGAATAATTCTTGACTTTAGGACGAATTATTCCTATAATTAAATAACTGCTTATGCCCAAATTATCGCCAGAAGAAGAAAGAAAAATAGAACAACAATTTCACCTGATCTCGCTGCAGACTCAACAGAACGAAGAGCAGCAATTGATCAAGGATTATTCTTTTGTACTGGGTTTTATCCTGCTGATCACCGGCCTGATGATCTATATGATGAGCGTGGTTTTTGGCGGAGCTTTAATGGCCATGGGATTAGCAGCGATCATTTACCGGTTCCTACCCTGGTGAATTAGTGTAATTATATTGCTTTAATCTGTGCCTGTCCCCGCGTCTTTGATCCCGATAAATCGGGATCAGCAGGGGATAGTCGCATTTCGTAAATCAGTGTAATCACTTTTAAATAAAAAGGAGCAAAACATGTGTGCAGATAAAAGAACCAGACTCATGATCGTAGATGATTCTTCTTTCATGCTTTCGGTGATCACCGATATGCTGAAAGGAACGGAATTCGAGATCGTCGGCCAGTGCCAGGATGGCAGCCACGCGGTGGAGCTATACGAACAGACCAAGCCGGATATTGTCCTGCTGGATATTGTGCTCCCCGAGCAAACCGGTCCGGAAATATTAGACAAGATACTGGATATAGACGCTAAGGCCAAGGTGATCATGGTATCTTCACTGGGCACTGAAGAAATGGTCGTCGATTGCCTGCGCCGCGGCGCTAAGCATTTCATCCAAAAGCCGTTCGACCAGGAACATTTTTTGCGTGAGCTGCGCGATATGCGCCAGAAAGAAGAAACGCCTACCACAAAAGTCTCTGTTGGTTTGTCCTTTAAGGGTATTATCATGGGGATGCGCTTCTTCGGACAGTACCTGCTGGAAAAACATAAAATCACCAAGGAACAACTGCTTAATGCCATAACCTATCAAAAAAATATCAATATACCCCTGGAACAACTGCTCATTCAGGACGGACAATTAAACGGCAAGGACATCATGCGGATCAAGGCCATCCAAAAACATGACCTGGATAAAGACCTGCCGAGTATAATCCTGGCAGAAAACCTCATGCCCAAGGAAAAACTGGATAGTATCCTGGCAGAGCAGAAGAAGACCCGTATTTATATTGGCGAAGCCCTGGTCAAAACCGGCGCCTTGAACATGCAGGAGCTGGAACAGGAATTAAAATCCTATAAAGAAGAGGAAAGTAAGGAAGAATGGGAGATCACCAAAGGGCTGGAGAAGGTCAAGAACCAGATCATCATCAAGAGCTTCATTGACTACACCATAAAGATATTCCAGAAAGTAGCCGGGGAGATGGTCAAGGTAAGGGCTTGCGTCCCGGCGGCCAAGAACTTCACCCTGAAAGATTACACGTTTGAGCAAAAAGCGAAGGGCAATATCGACATTTCGTTTATACTCAATCTCTCGGAAGCAGTGACCCTCCGTACTGCCTCGGTGATGTATGGCAAGGAAATCATCCAGATCAATGAAGCGGTCATAGACGCAGTGAAGGAGTTCTTGAATATTATTGACGGAAACAGCTGCTCAAAATTATCCAGCGTCGGTCTTAATTTTACCACCTTGCCTCCGGCTTGTTTTAACAACCGCAGCGAAAATAAATTCCCCTTTAACGCTGATGATGAATACATGCTGGTTTCATTGATCTCTACCATAGGCGACTTTGACATCCTGGTGAAAAACAAAATATAATAACGCTAAAGAAAGCTTTTACATGACTATAATGAATTGCCGGGAATGTGGCCATAAGATCAGCACTAAAGCATCCTATTGCCCTCATTGCGGCGCCAGTCCCCATAAAATTTCCATGGAAGCGGAAATAAGGCTGATCATCCTCTTGATCATCATGGTCATTGGGATAGTGATCGCCAACAGGATACCGGCTATACGCAATTTGTATACCCAGAACTGGGCGAAAAAGGACAGTGTTTTTTCTTTCCCCGTAGCCAGTCTGCAAGTAAATTATTCGCAAAGCTACAAACTCCTGCCAGACCGCATAGCTATAGCCGGGGAGGTAAAGAATCTTGACATTAATATATTGCCGGATGTCGAAGCGATCGTAAAGTGGTATGACAAATCAGGTAACCTGGTCACTACTGACATAGACCGGATCCAAGCCCAACCCTTAATGCCAGGCCGCAGCAGTACCTTCGAGGTTATTTCCGTATATGAAGCTGGCATGGTTGATTATAAGCTTTCGTTCCGTACTTTAGCCGGTGGGGATATTGCCGTAACATCAAAAAGATAAAAGACATCCTATAATAAGTCAAGGGTGTAAAAGATATAAAGTTGTCAAAG
>CAZFDO010000041.1:0-11628 GCA_964517965.1 uncultured Clostridia bacterium | reverse complement strand
ATCCTGTTAGACCTCCTTAATAATAGGCACAAAGTTAAAAGAAAGCAAGAAGTTCAATGTTAGGCACAGAGGCACAAAGTAAGAGATTAAAAAAATATTTCGTTTTATGCCTGGTTTGTCCTTAAACTCTGTGCCTTTGTGCCTCGTTCTTTCCTTTGTGCCTGGTATTCTATTCAACCTCCGATAATATCGTTATAGACTATTTCAACTTGCTCATTAGGCATATCATTGAATTCGCTCAAAGATAATTGCTGGGCAACTTCTGCACTCGCCATAGTCTCTGGCTGTGTTGCGGGGTCCAACATCCCTGAAACAAGATAATTACCAGTCAAGACCATGATGAGAAACATCGCTAAAGTGACTATTACATTCAACCATTTTAATTCACTGCGGTGGTGGCCTTGTTCAAGATGGCTTTTTATCCGGGTCCAAAGGAATGCGGGAGGATCTTCCATTTCTGCCTTTCTTAAAGGATCAACCGTTATTTTCGAAACAGCTGCGGCAAAAGAGCGGCAAGCGGCACAGCCTTGCAGATGACGATCGATCTCCTGTTTTTCCTGCTGATCAAGCTCATCGTCAATATAATCAGTGATAATTATGTCGCGGAATTTACTGCAGTTCATTGTAACCACCTCTTTTTAAGAGTATCTCCCTGGCTCTTTTTAGTCTGGAGCGAACAGTATTGATATTTGTTTTAAGAGTTTGCGCGATTTCTTCATAACTTAACCCCTGGATCTCTCTTAATATTATACAAACTCGATATTCCGGAGTAAGAGCAGCTAATAAATCATTTACTTTCTTTTTCTGGTCCTGGTTATCAAGAAGGATATCCGCGGAATTTTCCGTTCGGGCATTCTCGATCGTCATGTTTTCATTGTATTCAACCTGCCGGTTCCGATCATGGCCCGCTTTCTTGATAAAATTGAGAGCCATATTAACAGTGATCCGATAAACCCAGGTTTTGAAAGAAGACCTGAATTTAAAATCTTTTAGGTTTTTAAAGATCTTTAAGAAAACTTCCTGGGTGATCTCCTGGGCGTCTTCCCTGTTCCTTATGGTTCTCAGCGCCACGCTGTATACAAAGCTTGAGGTAATTTTATATATTTCCTCAAAAGCTGGTATATCCCCTTGCGCTGCTTGATGCAGCAGGTCATTTGAGATTTCCTTAATATCCATTTTTCCTCTTACAACCTTTTCATAAATTTAGACAAAACAAAACCATAAAAAGTTTCAGCGAGAATAGGGACTCTGGACTAGATTAACATTTGCAGGATAAAACCCGTAACGATCGGCACAGTAATATTGTCATCAAAAGGCCGGGGCAGCATTTCAACCAAGGTCGCCGCTAAAGCGCTGTAGCATATAGCTGTGGAGGTGAGAACTGCGGGGAAAAACAATTTTTTCAGGATGAACCCTACCATAGTCACTATTACAAAAAAAGCCAGGCTTCCTTCCAAACTCTTAGGAGAAAATATTTTGTGCTTACCATATTTTTTCCCTACCAACGCCGCAGTGACATCCCCAAAGGTCAAAAAGCAAAGAGCGGTAATGGCTATTGGTTTATCAAAAAAAAGCACCGTGGCCAGAGCGCCGCCGACAAAATAGGGTGTGCTGGTAGTGGTGTATCTCTCTTTATCCTTGAAAAAAGCTCTGAAGTGCTGCCAAAGCCAGTCATTGAATACCGGGTTTCTGTTCCTGAACAACTCGAATATAAGTACTAAGGCAAATAAAGCGGTCATAAAATAAATGGTTGTGTCCCGGCCGGTAAAATAATAAAACACCGGGAATATTAATCCCCCCATAAAATGAAACAGTGGTCTCTTCATTATGTTAGACCTCCTCAGATAGGCACAAAGTTAAATGAAAGCAGGATGTTCAATATTAGGCACAGAGGCACAGAGTAAAAGATTAGAAATCTTGTTGCGCTTTGTGCCTTGTTCTTGTACTTCCTTTGTGCCTTTGTGCCTCGTTTCTACCTTTGTGCCTGGTATTTCATATCACTTCTTCCAGCGGCCAGACATACGCGCTGACGCTTCCTTTGGGCATTTTATTCTTGATATTTTTGATCGTTTCCTTGATCTTATCCATGCACTGGTCTTCACAATAGATCAATAAGGCTGAATTATATCCGGGCCAGACATTAGTATCAAGCCTGGGGTCGCTGGATTTCCCGGTGCCTAGTACTTTTTCCCATTTAGTATAATAATGGATGCCGGCGGCAGCCAATCCCGCCATGATCTCTTTTTCCAGTGGCGCGTTATATACGAATAATACCATTTTCACCCCGCCCTTCCTTTCCCGCTATTTAGCGCTATATATTTTTGATCCTTTATAGACTCGTAACCACATCCCCGGTTCTTCCCACACTATTCTTAGGAAGGGCGGGGTTCATTTTAATCTTTTTTAGATCTCTTTTCTCTTAAATTTTTGTTCAAAGATAGTGTAAAGCACCGGCACAAAGATCAGGGTGATTAACGTAGAAACTGCCAGCCCGCCAATTAAAGCCACGCCCATTGGTGACCATGACTCACTGCCTTCACCCCGGGAAAAAGCCATGGGCATTAATCCGAATAAGGTGGTAATGGTTGTCATTAATACCGGCCGCAGGCGATTCTTACCGCCTATTTTCACAGCTTCAAAAAGCTCTATTCCCCGGGCACGCAGAATATTGGTATAGTCCACTAACACAATGGCATTATTCACGACTATACCTACCAGCATGATCAAACCCAGAAAAGTCATAACATTAAAACTTAAACCAGTCACCAACAGCCCCCAAATAACCCCGGTTATGGCAAAGGGTACGGAGAACATAATGATGAACGGGTCGCGCAGGGATTCAAATTGGGCAGCCATGATCATATACACCAATAAAACTCCCAGAATAAAAGCATAAAATAGATCTGTAAAAGAAGATTTTTGTTCCTTGATCGTGCCGCCGAATTTATACGTAAAACCACGGGGCATGACTTTTTTCTGCAGCAGCTTCTCTACATCCGTAGTGATCTCCCCCAGGCTCCGTCCATAGACACTGGCATCTATGCGGATCATTCTCGTGCCGTCTTTGCGTAATATTTCCAAGGGGCCGTATTGCCGCTCAACCACAGCTACATTTCCCAAAGGGATAGATTTGCCTGATGGCAGGAGGAGCGGCAAATTCAGTAAATTAGCCAAGCTGGTCCGTTCCGCCTTGTTCAGGTTCATGAATATATCATACTCATCATCCTGGTCACGGAATTTACTGACGGTGACACCGTAAAAAGTCCCGCGCACAATATTGGCGATATATCCTACAGATAAACCCAGGCTGGTGGCTTTATCACGGTCCACCCGTACCCAGATCTCAGGATTGCCTTGTTCAAAACTCACTTCAACATCTTTTACTCCTTTAATTTTAGCCATCAGGCTTGAGATCTGGTCAGACAGTTCAGCCCCTTTGGTCAGATCATCTCCATAGAGCTCGATAGTTAATGGTTTGCCACTGCCCATGATCGCTGCCTCCATCGGGTCCTGGCTGGAAAAATTGACTTTGGCCAGGCCAGGGATCTTTTCAATTTTAGGCCGTATCGCCTCAATAATTTCCAGGTCACTGCGCTGCCGTTGTTCCTTGGGCACTAATTTGCCGAAGAAATCAGCCGCGCTGGACAGTTCTTTGCGGCCGCCTTGCACACTGCCCATAGCTTCCCGGCTTTCTCCCATATCCACCATCAGCATTCTCAGTTCCTTAACCTCGTCCTTTATTATCTGCTCGATCCTGCCCACTACTTTCTCTGTCTCATCCACATTGGTCCCGCGGGGTAATTCTATGCGTAAGCGTAAAAACCCCTGGTCTTCCCGGGGGAAAAACTCCGTGCCTACGAGTGGGAACATTAACAAGGAAATTACAAAAACAGCAATGGCGCCGACAATGACCTTGGTGCGATTTTGCAATGCCCACCCCAGCACCTGCCGGTACTTTTCATCCAGGCGTTCGAACTTTTGCTCGCTCCAGCGGAAAAACCTGTCGGCTAACTTATTATTGCTTTTATTACCATTGGCATGAAGTGTTTTCTGGCTTAGCATCTTCCCGGCCAACATCGGGGATAAAGTATAGGCTACGAACAGGGAAGACATCAGGGTAATGGTCACGATATAAGCCAATTGTTTAAAATATATCTGCAAAAAACCGCTGACAAAGATCAAGGGTAGAAAAATGACGACAGTGGTAAGAGTGGACCCTAATATAGCCGCACTGATCTCACCAGTGCCAAAAATGGTGGCTTCCTGGGGCGTTTCCCCAGCGCTTAAATGCCGGTAAATATTATCTATTACTACCATCGCATTATCTACGACCAGGCCTATGGCAATAGCGAGACTGGCTAAAGTCAGGATATTAATGGTCCAACCATTAAAATACACAAAAATAAAAGCTACTAATAGTGAGGTGGGTATTTCCAGGCCTACAATAAAACTGGCCCTGACATTGCGCAAGAAAAATAACAGCACAAAAATTACTAATAAGCCGCCCCAATAAATGGAATAACTCAGATTATTGATCGAATTGACAATAAAATCAGAATTATCCATCAGGACCTTGACATCAATATCTTTCGGCAAAGTTAGCAGGATAGTATTGAGCTTCTCCCGCACCCCCTGGGCCACGGTTACGGTATTAGCGCCGGACTGTTTTTGCACCACAATAAATCCGCCGCTTTTTTGGTTCACATGGATCCGTTTGGTAGCTTCCTGAAAATCATCTTTCACTTTAGCGATATCACTTAAATAGATGGGCTTCCCATTGTAATAAGCCAGCAAGGTCCGGTTTAATTCCGCTACTGTAGTGTATTCACCGGGGACCCGTAAACTATATTTTTTCTTCCCTTCATATACTGAACCGGCCGGAGTAGTCACATTCTCCTGTTGTATTTTGGCCGTAACCTGGCTGAGCGAAATATTATAGGCATTCATCTTGTTAATATCTAAAACAATCTGGATTTCCCGAATCCTGCCGCCACGAACATATACCGCTCCTACACCCGGAACAGACCGCAACTTATCGGCAATATCTTTTTCCATAATTTCATTCAGGCGGTCATAGCTTTCTGCAGCATTAGCGCCCATGAATAAGATCGGTATGGCGCTGGTATTAAATTTAATGACCCGGGGACTGTCAGCCCCATCAGGAAGCCGGCTTTTAATATATTCCAGCCGGTCCCGGATATCATTACTGGCGGTATCCAGGGAGGTGCCCCATTTGAACTTAGCCATGACTACTGAAACACCTTCTTTGGAAGTGCTTTCTGCAGAATCTATTCCCGGAACGGTACGCACCGCATCTTCAATGGTTTTAGTGATCTTGGTTTCAATATCCTGGGCATTGGCTCCGGGATATGAGGTAATAACCGTTAGCATCGGCAGGGTGATCTCCGGCATCAGGTCCACCGGGACCTTAGCCAAGGAAATAAAAGACAAGATCAATAGAACTGCATATATAATAATAGTAAATATCGGCCGTTTAACGCAATATTCGGTAATTCTCATTGCTCAACCTCTACTTTCACTCCATCCCGCAAATTATCCTGGCCAACGACCACTATTCGTTCCCCAACCTTTAAACCAGCAGTGATCTCTATTGTGCTATCCTGTATTAAACCAGTAACTACTTGCCGTTTGGCTGCGGCCTTGCCATCGCTGACATAGACATAATTATTGCCCTGTTCTTTCAATACCGCTTCAATAGGGACTAGGATACCGCGATAGGCTTTGGCAATAATGCGGCCTTTAGCAAACATGCCGGTCTTGAGCTTTCCTTCTTTGTTATCAATCCTGATATTCACTTCCGCAGTCCTGGTATCCGGGTCAATTTTGGCTTTAACCATATCCACTGCGCCGGTAAATTCACGGTCTGGATAGGTATCGACTTTTACTTTCGCCAGGTCATTTTTGCTGAAACTATTTATATCTTTTTCAGGTATATTGGCTACTACTTTAATAATACTGGTGTCAGCAATACTGCCCACAGGATCCTTAGGCTCTATTTTAGTCCCTAAATCTACCAGGTATCCGGTAAAAACACCGCTGATAGGAGCGGTAATTTCTACTTCCTTGTAATCCATCGCCGGTTCATCCCGGTCCAGCAACGCTATAGTCTGGCCAATTTTAACTACTGCGCCCTCCTCCGCTACTTTCTTAATGAGTTTTCCTGAAACTTTCGGATAGATATTCGCTTCATTGAGACCGCGTACTTCACCAACGAAATTTATCAGGGATTCTATGTCCCCGGCCTGTACAGTAGCCAGGTGGACAGGGATAATGATCTCTTGCACTACCAGGTTCTTCTCGCTCCTTTTACGCTGGATCAATTGCACCAGGCGATATCCCACAATGAGCGCCAGAATAACCGCGATTATAATTACTAATCTTTTTGTTTTCATTTTTGCCCTCCGCTTCAGTTTAACAGCTTAAGATATTTACTCTAATGTTTCCCCAATAACCTTTTCTACTTTGGCCTGAGCCATAATATATTCATATGTAGCCTGGTAATAATTAATTTCTGCCTGGGTCAGAGTTAATTCAGCATCCCGCACTTCGATATCACTCATCAATCCAAGTTTATACCGCTGCTGGGCAATACGCAGGTTGTCTTTAGCTGTATCCACATTCTCGCTTTGCCCGGCAATATTATCTTTGGCCTGTTCCAGGGAAAAATAAGCCTGTTTTACTTCGATCTTAATAGTATCAATTAATTGGGCTTTAGTTAAGAGTATTTGTTCTCTTTTTGAGGTCGCCTGTGTGACCCTGGCTTTGGTAATTAATCCTTCAAATAAAGGGATGGTCAAAGACAGAGTGGTCGTCCAATTATTAGTCCACGCTTGTTCCGCGCTAAATCCTGAAGAGTTTTGCCTGGAAAAAACCGAGTTTAACAGTAAATTTGGCCAATAATCACTGCGCGCTAACGATACCAAACTATTAGTAGCTTCTTCCTGCAGGAGTAATTGCCGTATTTCTATCCTTTTTCCTAAAGCCTGGTCCAAACCCTCTTCATAACCCTTCACTGGTTTTTCCACAAACCCGAGTTGGCCAACAAACTCTGTTTCTAACGCCGGCTCCCAACCTAACAAATTAATTAATGAATCCACAGTTATGTTTAAATTATTCCTGGCTTTTATTAAACTAGTCTTTTGATTCGCCAGCTGTACTTTTACCCGGCTCACGTCATAATTAGACAGCTTACCTTCATTATATAGAGCCTGGCTTACTTTCAGATGGGCCGCTACTACCTCATAGGCTTCCTGGCTGATCCGGACCATCTGCTGATCCAGTAGTACAGTGTAAAAACTCTGTTTCACCTGATATAGCAGGTCATCTCTTTGTTTTAAATAATCCCAGCCGGCTAATTGCATCCCTATATCGGCCTGCCGGTTAGATTCGTAAAGTTTACCACCCATAAATAATGGCTGAGTTAAACTCAATTTGCCAAGATATGAATCCTTCGCTCCTAGGGCTATTTCATTTCCCGCGAAATTCACCGTATTTATTTTATGGTTATAGATATATGCTCCTATAGCACTGACATTGGGCCAGTAACTGCCGGCAGCTTCACTTTTTCTGGCCCGGGCATTGTAGGTTTTCTCCTGGTATAGCAGTAACTGCTTATTATTTTCCAGGGCAATTTTAAGGCATTCATCCAAACTTAAGACCCGCTCCTGGGCTTGAACTGTACTGATTGGCCCAACCAAACCAACTAATAGGACTATAATTATAAAGCTACCCAAATATTTATTAATACTCATGCTTTTACTCCTTCCAGAAAGGCTCCCAAAATGAATCTTTTTTCTTTTTCCTGCCCGTGTTTATTATTGGCAAACATCGCATGCATAATGAACATCTGGACCATCCCGCCCAATCCCAGCGCCATTATATGCGGATCTTCTTTTTTTAATACTTTTTCCTTTACTCCCTGCTTCATAATAGCGATCAAATAGGCCAATGTCCGTTTCATCTCCTTCATCGCCTGCAGATGAATATTTTTGTGTATATCGGCGCATAATACATCCCGTTCCAGCATCATGACCATCGCCCACAGATCCCGGTTTTGTTCAAAATATTCAAAGTTGCGGTCAATATATAACCTTATTTTTTCCAAACAGCCGTTTTCTTGTTCCAATATTTCCCGGACCAGATCAGCGCGGTCATTCATCCCTTTTTCGATCAAATCCATAAACATTTTTTCCTTACTGGGGAAATAAAGGTATAAGGCTCCTTTACTGATACCTGCTTCCTTGGCCACATCATCCATCGTAGTCCGGTGAAATCCCTTGCGGGTAAAAATAGTCTTGGCCGCAGATAGCAACTCTGTTTTGCGCCAAAGCGCTTCCCGTTCCTTTAGTTTTTTTATAGCCATTGCTTTACTCCTTTATGACTACTTAGTCAGTTGACTGACTGGTCAGTCACTACCAATATTAGCATGCTGACAAGAACCTGTCAAGCAAATAAATCATGGCTATCTTGTGAAGATTCAATGATTACTCTTGACATTTTAAGACAGATTAATTATAGTATAAGCAGCATGAAAAGGAGGAAGAAGTTGCCGGTGATAATCAGAGGATATGCTTTACCCGGATCAGCAATCCGCTATATCCTTTTGGTCATATTTTTTCTAGGCATCCCTTTTTCCCTTTTTGCCGTGCCTTCCGCCTCCATTCCCGCCTTACCAGATGCTACCCCCACAGTATTGATCAGTACTGTTACTATCAGCTTGCCTATACCGCAAAGCCAGGAATTACCAGACAGAGCCAACTGGCGAAAAAATCCTTTTATGCCTCTCCTGGGCATAAGCCGTGAACAAAGAAACAAGGTGGCTGCGCCTACGGTTGGCCCGGTAGATACTATCCAGCTGCGAGATATGGAATTAGTAGGCATTTTTAAGGATGCGGAAGAATATTCCGGAATTTTCAAGAACAATAATAACGGCAAGTTATATGTCACCAATAAAGAAAAATTAATGGACAAGCGGAAGCGGATCATGAAAAATGTCCTGGTGGCCTTTGTTGACGACAATAAGGTAGTCTTGAAACAGGGGAAGAATGAGGAACAATACCTGCTTAAGAAAGTAACCGAATGATCAAAAAATATTTATTCCTGTTGCTGTATTGCACTCCCTTAATGATAAACTCTGGCCAGCTATTGGCGGCTGAGCCTGAGGCAGTTATGCTACAGGACATTGCGACTAAAGTAGCAGGGAATACCTTAAAAGTCATCCTCCAATTATCAGGTACGGTAAAGACCCGTGATTTTGTGATCTTAGGCCCTGAACCAAAACTGGTGCTTGACCTTTATAATACTAAACACGCCTCTCCTTTGAAGAATTTAAAAGTAAATATTAACCCTGTCCTGCGATTGCGCACAGCACAGTATAAAGTTGTCCCCCAACCGATTACCAGGGTGGTGCTTGATCTAGCAGTACCACCTGTTTATGCCATCAAAACCCTGACTGACGGGTTGGAAATAGTGGTCACCCTGAGCCAGGCGGCCGAGACCGAACCGGTTACTGCCCCGGCAACCACCGAGCCGGCAGATCTACCAGAGACTCCGGTAACTATTGAGCCCCAGGAAATACCGGCGCCTATTGATCCGCCTGAACCAACGCCTCCCCCGGCACCTGAACCAGTGGCTCCGCCGCGCAATGATCCTGCTGAGCCCAGGGTATTTTCCTTCGACTTTGAAGGAGCCGACATTAAAGATGTATTATATGCCTTGGGACTGAAGAAAAATCTCAATATCATGATCGATGAGGATGTCAACGGCTCGATCACCATAAGTTTAAACAATATTTCTTTTGAAGATGCCCTGGAAACAATTTTGAAGATAAAGGGTCTTTCCATGACCAAGATCAGTGACCAGGTGATCCGCATATACAAAAAGGAAAAAGCCGACCTGGTTACAACGTTCGTACAGTTAAAATACGGCCGGGCTGAAGATACCGCTCCTTTACTTACCCCCTTACTTTCTCCCAAGGGTAATATTCAGGTTGATGCGCGCACCAACAGCTTGCTGATCACAGATACGCAAAACAATATCCAGGTAATCACCGACACTATCAGTAAAATGGATATCAAATCCAACGTAGTAGAGATCAAGGCCGAGATCGTGGAAGTAGATACAAACGCCTTGAGAGAACTTGGTATCAGCTGGACCGCGACTAAAGGAGCGACTCCGCCGACAACTACCGGCACAACCTATACTGCAACCCAGTCGCTTGGCAATTTCAATCTTGACCTGGGGACAGTGATCGACAAGGTGCAGGTGAATGCCACTCTCAGCATGCTGGGCAGTAAAGGGAAAAGCCGGCTGCTATCCTCTCCCAGCATCACCACTATCGACAATCAAGTAGCCAGGATAATAATCGGCGATAAGGTTCCCTATGAAAAGAAAACCCTCTCCAGCAGTGCTGCGGGAGAAACGGCGACAGAATCAACAATAGAGTTTCTTGATGTTGGTATTAAGCTCGAAGTTACCCCGACAATAAATATTAATAAGCAGATCACCATGAAAATACGGCCGGAAGTAAGCACTTATACCCCCTCCCCTCTTGGTCCGGTCGTACATACCAGGGAAGCAGAGACTACGATCATGGTCAATAACGGCCAAACTATTGTCATCGGCGGATTAATGAGAGAACGCGATTCAGATACTGTTCAAGCTGTGCCTTTTGTTGGCGACATACCTATTTTAGGCTGGCTGTTCAAGAAGACCTCAAAAAGCAATGACAAGACTGAGTTGCTGATCTTCATTACCCCGCGTCTTTTGGAATAACCCACCCCATGCTGTGCCCTAATTGCCAAAAATCACTGCATTCATATAATTATCATAGTATTATCGTTGATATTTGCTCCTCTTGCGGAGGTCTCTGGTTTGACGCGCAGGAATTACCGGCTTATATAGAAACCTTCAAAAAAATTCATGAATTCCCTCCTTTAACCTTAACCGAGGTCACCCAAAAAGCCCAGAATATCTATACCCTGGCGGAACAGAATAAAAACTGTCCCTGTTGCCGTTTGCCCATGAGTAAATACAACTATGCTTACAACTCTAATATATTTCTGGATCGTTGTACCCAATGCCAGGGGATCTGGACGGATAAGGACGAAATCGCCAAAGTTGTCAGGTTTAACCAGGGGAATCACCTGATCAATAAACTAGCGGAAATCATGGCCAGGGAGCAAAAGGATTTTCAGCAACAACTGGATACGCTGGAAGCGTTCGCCGTTTTATCCAGTCGTGTTCCTTTGTTTCTGTTATTCCTGCCCAAGATCATCCTGCCTTTAACAGACGATAATCCCCGCTCTGTCTTTCCGTGGGTCACGATAACTTTGATCGGCTTAAATCTAACTATTTTTTTATCTCAATTATTATTCTTACCTCTGCAAAATTGGCCTTTTTTTTACCAGGAGTTCGGCCTGATTCCAGCCAGGTTCATGGCTGGCAACGCCAGCCTCACTCTTTTTACGGCCTTATTCCTGCATGGAGGACTATTACATTTACTGGGAAATATGTTTTTCCTGTGGCTCTTTGGGGATAATGTGGAAGAAAAATTCGGGGCCATAAAATTTTTGCTGTTTTACCTGGGTTGCGGCTTGATCGCGGACT
>CAZFDO010000040.1:0-11993 GCA_964517965.1 uncultured Clostridia bacterium | reverse complement strand
GAAGTTTTTTTCTTTTTTATAAACTAAGGATGACAACATGCCAAAAACAAAAGCAGTAAAAAAAGAAGTAATGGAAAATCTGAAGGACAAGCTCCAGAAAGCTAGCGGAGTAATTGTCACTGAATACCAGGGCTTGAACGTAGGAGACCTCAATGATCTGAGAAGTAAATTGAGAAAAGTTTCCTGCGAGTACCATATTATCCAGAATACACTGTTGCATATTGCCAGCAAAGATACCGACTATACCGCGATCGATGACACCTTAAAGGGTCCGACCGCGGTTTGTTTTGTTTATGGGGATCCTGTTGGCCCGGCCAAGGTCATCATGGATTTCAAAAAGGACCATGAAAAGCTAAAAGTCAAAGCCGGATTAATCGAAAAAAAGGTGGTGAATGAGAACGAATTAAAATCATTGGCTGCTCTACCCAATCGGCAGGTATTGTTATCCATGCTCGTATCCAGGATGCAGTCGCCCATTGCCAATCTGGTCTATGTTTTGAATGGACCGCTGAGCAAGCTGATGAACGTGCTGGACGGAATTAGTAAGAATAAAGCGCAGACAAGCGCATAACATAAGGAGGTGCAGTACATGACTGCAATAACTAAGGATCAAATGATTGAGTCCATTGAGAAGATGACCGTATTGGAATTAAACGATATGGTCAAGGCGTTGGAAGAGAAGTTCGGGGTAAGCGCTGCCCCAGTAGCCGTAGCTGCTGCCGGAGCCACAGCTGGCGCTGCCGCAGTAGAAGAAAAAACAGATTTCACGGTTATGCTGACCGGGTTTGGCGCCAATAAAATTGGGGTCATCAAGGTAGTCAGGGAGCTGACCGCCTTAGGCTTGAAAGAAGCCAAGGATTTGGTAGAAGGTTTCCCGAAAGCAGTGAAAGAAGGATTGCCGAAGGACCAGGCTAATGAAATGAAGAAAAAGCTGGAAGACTCCGGCGCAACTGCTGAAATCAAATAAGCAAATTTTTACCTTAACGTTACACGCAGCGGTAAATATATAGGTAAAAAAGTTTTCTCTCTTCTTTTTAAAGCAGAGAGTTAAACTTTTTATATTAAACATGTTTTTTTAACGAAAGAATGAGGTTCAAATGAGCAAAAAGAAGTTGAATTTTGCCCGCATCCCCTCAATAATGGATCTTCCCGATTTGCTGGATATACAGAAAAAATCGTATGCCGAGTTCCTTCAGCAAACTGTCACCCCCGAAAAGAGGAAGTCTAACGGGTTGCAAGCCGCGTTCAAAGACATTTTCCCGATCGCAAACTCGACGGGGACTTTGTCGTTAGAATATGTTAATTATATACTGGAAAAACCGGTATATGACGAGGACGAGTGTATTGAGAAGGATATGACCTATGCTTCTCCCCTCAAAGCCAAGATCCGCCTGACCATCAAAGATGCTGAAGCCAAGAACAAGGTGCGGGAAATAACCGAGCAGGAAATTTTCATCTGCGAACTTCCGTTGATGACCAATACCGGCTCTTTTATCATTAACGGGGCCCAGCGGGTGGTGGTCAGCCAGTTGCACCGTTCCCCCGGAGTCATTTTTGAAGAGGACGAGACTAATGCCATTTCTTCCTACGGGAAGAAGCTTTATACATCGCGCATTATCCCTTATCGCGGAGCCTGGGTAGAATTTGAGTTTGACGTAAATAACGCTCTCTTTGTGCGGATCAATAAAAAACGTAAATTCCCAGCCACTACTTTCCTGCGTGTTCTGGGCTATGAGACGGATGAGAAAATCCTCAGCCTGTTCTATGAAAACGAAGAGATCAAAGTCAGGGATTCCCAGGAAAGCCAGACCAGGCTGATCGGCAGTTATCTTGCCAGTGATGTAGTCAATCCTAAAACCGGTGAAATCCTGCTGGATGCAGCCAAGGAGATCACGAAGGAACTATACGAAGTCTTGATGAAAGAGAAAGTAGACAAAGTCAAGATCGTCAAGATCGATCCCCAAATCAATAATATCACCATCCTCAATACTATCAAGAAAGACCCGATCAAATCTAACCGCGACGTGGCCATGGAAATTTTCAAAAAACTGCGTCCTTTTGACTTTCTCGGTACGGAAATGGCCCAGAATTACCTGCAGGAATTGTTGTTTACCAATCCCAAGAAATATGACCTGGGTAAAGTCGGCCGTTATAAACTGAATAAAAAATTACAGTTGGACATTAGTGATTCCAAGCGCACTCTTACCGTGGAAGATATCATTGAGACGATGAAATATGTCATTGACCTGAATAATGGCATATCTGAACTGAAAGACAGCCGTGGCAAGATTGTTTCCCGGCGTATTATTGATGACATTGACCATTTAGGCAACCGGCGCATCCGTTCAGTAGGGGAACTACTGGAAAATCAGATCCGCATCGGCTTGTCGCATATGGAACGCTTGATTCGCGAAAAAATGAATATTAAGGACTTGGAGAATATTACGCCGCGTGACCTGATCAATACATCACCGGTCGTAGCGGTTATCAGGAAATTCTTCGGTTCCAGCCAATTATCCCAATTTATGGACCAAACTAATCCCTTGGCTGAATTGACCCATAAGCGCCGTCTAAGCGCTCTGGGACCCGGTGGTTTGAACCGTAAACGCGCGGGTTTTGAGGTGCGTGACGTGCATCCGACCCATTATGGCCGGATCTGCCCGATCGAGACGCCGGAAGGACCGAACATTGGTTTGATCACGTCGCTTTCCACATACGCTAAAGTGAATGAATATGGTTTCCTGGAAACCCCATACCGTAAAGTGAAAGACGGTAAAGCTACGAATGAGATAGAATATTTTACGGCCGATGATGAGGACGAAGTAGTGGTAGCGCAGGCTAACACTGTCATTGAAGAAAAAACCGGCAAGATCCTGGATGCTCAAGTTTTGACCAGATTACGTGATTTCTTCCCCTTGCTGCCGCCAAGTGATATAGCTTATATGGATGTCTCTCCGAAACAGCTGGTCAGTATTGCCGCCGCGCTCATCCCGTTCCTGGAACATGATGATGCGAACCGCGCTTTGATGGGTTCCAACATGCAACGGCAAGCTGTGCCGCTCCTGTTCCCGGAAAGACCGCTGGTAGGTACCGGCATGGAGCAGAAAGTAGCTGTGGACAGCGGAGCGGTAATATTAGCCAAGCGGGAAGGTATTGTCCGTTTTGCCGACAGCGAAAAGATAATCATCTGGGATGACCAGAACGGCAAAAGCAAGAATAATGGCGATAATAGCGATATAGACATATATTACCTGAAAAAATTTGTGCGCACCAACCAGGACACCTGTGTTAACCAGCGGCCGATAGTGCAGGCTGGTGACCGCGTAACCAAAGGCAGCATCATTGCCGATGGCGCAGCGACCGATGGCGGGGACCTGGCTTTGGGACGTAACCTGCTGGTAGGATTTATGACCTGGGAAGGTTATAATTTTGAAGACGCTATCCTGATCAACGAACGGTTGCTCAAGGAAGATGTCTACACCAGTATGCATATCACTGAGTTTGAAATTGAAGCGCGGGATTTGAAACTGCGCGCGGAAGAAATTACCCGGGATATTCCCAATGTCGGGGAAGATACCCTGCGCAACCTGGATGAACGGGGCATTATCCGCATCGGCGCTGAAGTCAGGCCGGGCGATATTCTGGTAGGGAAAGTGACCCCCAAGGGAGAAACCCAGGTCACTCCGGAAGAAAGACTGCTGCGGGTGATATTCGGTGAAAAAGCTGAAGAAGTCCGCGATGCCAGTTTGTATGTACCGCCCGGAGTTGATGGTAAGGTCATCGGGGTGAAAGTGTTTTCCCGGAAAGAAAAAGGCCGGACCAAAGCTACTGAAAAGAAGGAAATAGAACGCCTTAATAAAGAATATCAGGCCGCTGTCTCTAAGATCAAGAGTGATACCAAGAAGGAAGAGGAACGGGTAAAAAATGAACTGGCGGCAGCTTTAAAAGGCCAGTCTAAAGGCGCGGCTAAATTGAAAGCAGAGGCCAAGGAAAAGAGCGAGTTCTTTGCTCGCATGGCGCTGTTGATGATCGAGCAGGCGCGTCGTGAAAAAAATATAGCGATCGACCGTTATAAAAAAGGCGATGAACTGCCGGTAGAAGTGAATAAACTGGTAAAGGTTTATATCGCGTCCAAGAGAAGGATTTCCGTAGGCGATAAGGTGGCCGGCAGACATGGTAACAAAGGTGTTATTTCCAAAGTACTGCCTGCTGAAGATATGCCTTACCTGGACGATGGCACGCCGCTGGATGTAATTTTGAATCCCTTGAGCGTACCTTCCCGTATGAATATCGGACAGATCCTGGAGGCAGAGCTCGGCTGGGCCGCCAGCAAGCTCGGTTGTGTAGCGGTCACTCCAGTATTTGACGGGGCTAAAGAAGTGGAGATCAAGGATATGCTGGAAAAAGCTGGTTTGCCGCGTGACTCCAGAGTGACGCTGTATGACGGCCGGACCGGTGAGACTTTCCATGAAAAAGTAACCGTAGGATATGTTTATATATTGAAACTGGCGCATTTGGTTGATGATAAGATGCATGCCCGTTCGATCGGGCCGTATGCTCTGATCACCCGCCAGCCTCTGGGCGGTAAGGCCCAGTTCGGCGGACAACGTTTCGGTGAAATGGAAGTGTGGGCCATTGAAGGTTATGGCGCAGCTTATACCCTGCAGGAATTCCTGACCGTGAAGAGCGATGATATTAACGGTCGGACCAAGATGTACGAGGCTATTATTAAAGGTGAAACACCGCCTCCTCCGGGAACCCCGGAGTCATTCAAGGTGCTGATCAAGGAATTGCAGGGATTAGGACTTAATGTCGAATTGCTGAAAAAGTAAATGCACGACGCAATGGTTAAGATAAAGGAGGACAACATCCTTGTCCAAGAAAGATAAAGAGCAGAAAATAAAAAAAGTATCAGTCAAGCAGTCCAAAGATAAGGGCATGCTGTTAAACTATGATAATTTTGACGCGATGAAGGTCACTCTGGCTTCTCCGGACCAGATCAGGGTCTGGAGTTATGGTGAAGTAAAGAAAGCCGAGACCATCAATTATCGCACGTTCAAACCGGAACGTGACGGTTTGTTCTGTGAAAAAATATTCGGGCCGGTACGGGACTGGGAATGTTCCTGCGGCAAATATAAATGGGTGAAACACAAAGGTGTTATCTGTGACCGTTGCGGCGTGGAAGTGACCGAGTCAAAAGTCCGCCGCGATCATATGGGCCATATTGAGTTATCAGTACCGGTAGCGCATATCTGGTTCTCCAGAAGGTTGCCGAGCCGCATGGGACTGCTCTTAAATATGCGGGTGGGAGAACTTGAACAAATAGTGTATTATGTCAGCTATGTGGTCATTGATCCGGGCAACACTCCCCTGCGCAAGAAACAATTATTAAGTGAAGAAGATTATCAGAAATATCGTCAGGAATATAAGGGTGCGTTCAAGGCCGGCATAGGGGCCAGCGCGGTGAAAGAACTATTGAAAGATGTCAACATGGCCAAGACCGCCGGGGAATTACGGGAACGGATCAAAACTGAACAAACCGGCCCCAATAAGATCAAGCTGATGAAACAGTTGCGCATCATCGATTCCTTCATGCACTCCGGCAATAAACCTGAGTGGATGGTCATGGATGTCATCCCGGTGATCCCGCCTGATCTGCGGCCGTTAGTGCCCCTGGAAAGCGGACGCTTTGCTACTAGCGACTTGAATGACCTGTACCGCCGCATTATCAATCGTAATAACCGTTTGAAACATATACAGGATCTTGGTGCTCCGGAGATCATGATCAATAATGAAAAGCGCCTCCTGCAGGAAGCAGTGGATGCTCTCTTTGAGAACGGTGCCCGTGGCCGGATAGTAACCGGAGCCGGTAACCGGCCTCTGAAATCGCTAAGTGATATTCTCAAGGGCAAGCAGGGTCGTTTCCGTCAGAACCTGTTGGGTAAACGGGTCGACTATTCCGGACGTTCCGTGATCGTGGTCGGACCAGAGCTGAAGCTAAGCCAGTGCGGCTTGCCAAAATCCATGGCACTGGAACTGTTCAAACCATTTATTATCAAAAAACTGATCGAAAAGAACGTCGCGCATACCGTAAAGAGCGCCAAGCGCATGATCGAACAACTGCGTCCGGAGATTTGGGATACTTTGGAAGAAGTGATCCAAAATCACCCGGTATTGCTCAACCGCGCGCCGACTCTGCATAGATTAGGCATCCAGGCCTTCGAACCAGTGCTGATAGAAGGTAAAGCTATCCGCATCCATCCCTTGGTCTGTACCGCTTTTAACGCTGACTTTGACGGAGACCAGATGGCTGTGCATGTGCCTCTTTCCATTGAAGCCCAGCTGGAAGCCAGGATACTGATGATGGCCAGTAATAATATTTTATCGCCGGCCAGCGGCCGTCCGATCGTTACCCCCAGCCAGGATATGGTGTTAGGATGCTGTTACCTGACCAAGGAGAAGATCGGGGACTTAGGCGAAGGCAAGATCTTTGCCGATGCTGATGAAGTGTCTGTGGCTTATGATAATGGTATTGTCGGACTGCACGCCAAGATAAAAGTGCGCCTCAACGGACAGATTTTTGATACTACCGTAGGCCGGATAATTTTTAATGAGATATTGCCGGAGGAAATGCGCTATATTAACCGGAATATCACCAGGCGCGAGCTGTCCAACCTGATCTATGATTGCTATACCAAACTAGGGAATACCGAGACGGTGGTCATGCTGGACAAGATCAAGAAGATCGGTTTCCATTATGCCACCATATCAGGTATGACCATTAATATTGACGATATGAAGATACCTAAGGAAAAGAAAGAACTGATCGGCAAAGCGCAGAAAGAAGTCAACGAGATCGAGCGCCAGTACAAGAAGGGTATCATCACGGATGTGGAACGATATAATAAAGTGATCGATATCTGGACTCATACTACCGATAAGGTATCGGATATACTCTTTAACGATTTGAAAGCTGAAGATGATCTGCCGATCGCGGTGGGACGACCCAAGTTTAATTCTGTCTTCATGATGGCAGACTCTGGTGCTCGCGGCAGCCGTCAACAGATCAGGCAGCTGGCCGGTATGCGTGGATTAATGGCCCGGCCGCAGAAGAAAGTCACCGGTGAGATCGGTGAAATCATTGAATCGCCTATTACCTCTAACTTCCGTGAAGGATTAACCGTATTGGAATACTTTATTTCCACTCACGGTGGCAGAAAAGGTCTGGCTGATACAGCCTTAAAAACCGCTGACGCCGGCTATTTGACCCGTCGTTTGATCGATGTGGCCCATGATGTCATCGTCACTGAGGAAGATTGCGGTACCGTGAATGGTATCCGCATCGGCGCCTTAAGAGAAGGTGATGAAATTATCGAATCCCTGCGCGAGCGTATTGCCGGCCGGGTGGCCCTGGATAATATCGTTGGCCCGTTGTCAGACGAGACCATTGTCAAGGCCGGAGAAATGATCATCGAAGAAAAGGCCAAAGCCATTGAAGAAGAAGGCATTGAAAGGATCCGTATCCGTTCAGCCCTGACCTGTGAAGCCAAGATCGGCGTCTGCCGCCTCTGTTACGGCCGGGATCTTACCACCAGCATAATGGCTGAATTGGGAGAGCCGGTAGGAATAGTAGCTGCCCAGTCCATTGGTGAGCCTGGTACCCAGCTAACCCTGCGTACCTTTCATATCGGTGGAACAGCCAGCCGTATTGTCAAACAGTCAGAGATCAAGTCCCGCAAGGAAGGCAAACTAAAATACTATAATTTGAAGACTATTAAGAATAAAGACGGCAAATATGTCGTTATTAACCGTAACGGAGAGATCCTGATCCGTGACGAAGATGGAAAGAAAAAGGAAAATTACCTGATACCATACGGCGCCAAGCTGAATGTGAGCGACGGTAAAAAAGTTGAAGCCGGCACGATCATCGCCGAGTGGGACCCATATGCCATGCCCATTATTACCGAGCATAGCGGTACCATTGAATTTGGCGATATCACCCCTGGTATCACTATCCATGAAGAGCTCAACAAGAGCACCAATATAACCGAAAGAATAGTGATCGGGCATAAAGAAGAAAAACACCCGCAGATCATTATTCTCGATTCACATAATAAGTCGGTGATCAATTATCCGTTACCGATCGATGCTCATATCGTAGTGAACGAGAACGATAAGATCGAAGCCGGCGATGTGATCGCCAAGATACCGCTGGAAATTTCACGGACGAAAGATATTACCGGCGGTCTGCCCAGAGTGGCGGAATTGTTTGAAGCCAGGAAGCCGCGCAATTCAGCGATCATTTCAGAAATTGACGGCGTAGTAAAGCTGGGTGAACAAGTTAAAGGCGCTACCAAGATCATTGTCCAAAGTGAAACCGGCATGAAGCGTGAGTACCTGATCCCGTACGGCAAGCACTTGAATGTTTATGAAGGCGACCGGGTGCTGGCCGGTGATCAGCTGACTGACGGCTCCATTAATCCGCATGATGTACTGCGGATCAAAGGCGATAAGGAAGTGCAGGAATACCTGGTGAACGAGATCCAGGAAGTATATCGTTTGCAGGGTGTGTTCATCAATGATAAGCATATCGAAGTCATAGTGCGGCAGATGCTGCAGAATGTGATCATCGATAAATCAGGCGATAGCGACCTGTTGCCGGGTGAACAGATCAATAAATTCAAGTTCAATGCTGCTAATGATAAAATGAATAAAGATGGTAAGGAACCGGCTACGGCCAATCCGATCCTGCTGGGTATTACCAGGGCCTCACTGTCCAGTGAAAGCTTCATCTCGGCAGCCAGCTTCCAGGAGACTACCCGCGTGCTGACCAATGCTGCGGTTAACGGAGAAGTAGATAAGCTGGGCGGCCTGAAGGAAAATGTCATTATCGGCCACTTGATCCCGGCTGGTACCGGGTTGCCAGGTTTGACGAAATAGAAGAATTTATGGTTGAATTTAAATTATAGGGGAGTATATGCCAACAATTAACCAGTTGATCAGAAAAGGAAGAAAAAAACTGAAAAGAAAAGGGAAAACACCGGCTTTAGGAGCGGCACCGCAAAAACGCGGCGTATGTATCCGTGTTTATACCACCACACCTAAAAAACCGAACTCCGCACTGCGGAAAGTAGCCAGAGTGAAGCTGTCCAACGGGATGGAAGTCACGGCCTATATCCCCGGTGTTGGGCATAATTTGCAGGAACACTCTATCGTGATGATCCGCGGCGGCCGCGTGAAAGACCTGCCGGGAGTACGCTATCATATTATTCGTGGCACGCTGGATACAGCCGGGGTTACTGACCGGAAGCAAAGTCGTTCTAAATACGGTGCAAAAAGACCTAAAGCAGCATAAAATAAGGGGAGACAAATGTCCAGGAAAAAAAGAGCAGCTAAAAGAGAAGTAATGCCTGATCTGAAATTGAATGACAAGCGAGTCACCATGTTTATCAATAAAATGATGTATGAGGGTAAAAGAAGCGTGGCCAGGAATATCCTGTATGATACCCTGGATTATATTAAAGAAAAAACCAAAGAAGATTCAATGAATGTATTTAACCGCGCCTTGGAAAATGTCCGGCCGCTGCTGGAAGTAAAATCACGCCGGGTGGGCGGAGCCACGTATCAGGTACCGGTAGAGGTCAGGCCGGACCGCGGCATTTCCATCGCTATTAAATGGCTTATCGAATATGCCCGGGGACGTTCCGGCAGAAGCATGGTGGAAAGATTGGCCAGTGAGATCATCGAAGCAGCCAAAAATGAAGGCAGTGCGATCAAAAAAAGAGAAGATACTCATAAAATGGCCGAAGCTAACAAAGCCTTCGCTCATTATAGATGGTAAGAAAGGGTTAGCCTAATTTCATGGGAAGAGAATATCCGTTAGAGAGAACACGAAATATAGGGATAATTGCCCATATTGATGCCGGTAAAACGACCACGACCGAGCGGTTGTTATATTATACTGGAAAGACCCATAAAATGGGTGAAGTCCATGACGGCACTGCCATAATGGACTGGATGGAGCAGGAGCAGGAAAGAGGCATCACTATCACCAGCGCAGCTACCACTTGTTTCTGGCGCAATAACCGGGTTAATATTATCGATACTCCGGGACATGTGGATTTTACCGCCGAAGTCGAACGTTCTTTGCGCGTGCTGGATGGCGCGGTAGTAGTATTCTGTGCTGTCGGCGGGGTGGAGCCGCAGTCTGAGACTGTCTGGCACCAGGCTGACCGTTATAAAGTGCCGCGTATCGTATTTATCAATAAAATGGACCGGACCGGGGCTAATTTCTCGCATGTCATCAGCCAAATGAGAAAGCGCCTTAAAACCAACGCTGTCCCGATCATGTATCCTATTGGCAGTGAAAGCAATTTTAAAGGCATTGTGGATTTAGTGCGGTTGAAAGAATATGTCTGGGAAGATGAAGAATCCACTGAATATACTGAAAAAGATATTACTCCGGATGTCGAGTCCCAAGTGCATAAATATTATCATCGCCTGGTAGAAGCAGTGGCTGATGCTGATGAGCATGTTCTGGGAAAATATCTTAATAATGAAAAAATAACCACTGAAGAACTGATGAATGGTGTTAGAAAAGCTACCATCTCCTTAAAAATGGTGCCAGTACTGTGCGGTACAGCTTTTAAGAACAAAGGGGTGCAGCCATTATTGGACGCGATCATTGATTATCTGCCGTCACCACTGGACATACCGCCCATGATTGGCAAGAATCCAAATACTAATAAGGAAGAAATCAGGGATACCAGTGAAGCATCTCCGTTCAGCGCCTTAGCATTCAAGCTGGTCAATGATCCCTTTGTCGGCAAGCTGACCTACTTTAGGATCTATTCCGGCAAGTTAAAGACTGGTTCATATGTTTATAATGTCAATAAGGATACCCGGGAGAGAGTCAGCCGGATACTATATATGCATGCCAACAAAAGGGAAGATGTGGACGAAGTATATGCCGGGTCTATCGCTGCAGCAGTGGGATTGAAATCCACTTTTACCGGTGATACCTTAACCATGGAAGATCATCCGATAGTATTGGAGTCGATGCATTTCCCTGAACCGGTTATTTCTCTGGCCATTGAACCAAAAACCAAGGCTGATGAAGAAAAGATGGGCATGGCGCTCAATAAGCTGGCCGAAGAAGACCCGACTTTCCGCGTGCGTACCGATGACGAAACCAACCAGACCGTTATTTGGGGTATGGGCGAGTTGCATCTGGAGATCATCGTGGACCGCATGAAGCGTGAATTCAACGTGGAAGCCAATGTCGGCAAACCCCAGGTAGCCTACCGCGAGACCGTGGTCAAGAAGGTCAAGCAGGAAGCCAAGTTCATCAAACAAAGCGGCGGCCGTGGACAATATGGCCACGTAGTGATCGAGATCGAACCCAGCGGCCCGGCCGGTGGATATCAGTTCGTCAATAAAGTTGTCGGCGGGTCAATTCCGCGTGAATATATTCCGGCTGTAGATAAAGGCATCAAAGAAGCTATGGAAAGCGGTATCGTTGCCGGCTATCCGGTCGTTGACCTGAAAGTGACCTTGATCGATGGTTCTTACCATGATGTGGATTCCAATGAAATGGCCTTTAAGATCGCCGGCTCCATGGCCTTGCACGAAGGGATGAAGAAAGCGCACCCGGTCCTGCTGGAGCCGATCATGAAAGTGGAAGTATACGTACCGGAAGAATATATGGGTGAAATTCTCGGAGATCTGAGTTCCCGCAGGGCGAAAATAGAACATATGGAACCTCAGGGAGGAGTGCAAGCGATTAAGTCTCATGTGCCGCTGGCGACCATGTTTGGTTATGCCACGACAATGAGATCATTAACTCAGGGTCGCGCTAATTATAATATGGCCCCCTCTCACTATGAGCAAGTTCCTGAAAGTATATCGAAAGAAATTATTGAGAAAGTTAAAGGATAAAAGGAGGCAAGAGTATGGCAAAGGCGAAATTTAACCGCACGAAACCGCATGTTAAC
>CAZFDO010000039.1:0-12163 GCA_964517965.1 uncultured Clostridia bacterium | reverse complement strand
ATAAATCTGGGTAAATTAAAAGACATAAAAATAGAATGGGAAGATAAACATTGCGCTTCTGTGGTCATAGCCAGTGCCGGATACCCTGGAGGATATAACAAAGGCAAGCTGGTAACCGGATTGGAAGAAACGACAAATTTACCGGAAACTATCATCTTTCACGCCGGAACAGCATTCGCACAAACTGAAACTGCCCTGGGACTTATAGAGTATGACCGTTCCAAAATAGTTACTTCAGGAGGACGGGTTTTTGGGGTGACTGCCACCGGTGCCACGCTAAAAGAAGCAATAGACCGTGCGTATGAAGCTGTGCCCCTGATCAAATTTGAAGGTGCGCAGTGGAGAAAAGATATCGGGAAAAAGGGACTGCAATAGACGATTAGGAGAGCTGAATGAAACATAAAGTAGCGATTATCATGGGAAGTGAATCAGATCTAGAGATTATGAATGAAGCAGCTAAGGTCTTAAAAGAATTTGACATATGTTATGAACTTAAAATAATGTCTGCTCACCGCACCCCAAAAGCTGTGGCGCAGTTTTCCGGCGCAGCAGAGAAGAAAGGGTTTGGGGTTATTATAGCCGGCGCCGGCAAGGCAGCGCACCTGCCTGGCGTAATTGCCGCCTATACTACGTTGCCGGTCATAGGTGTACCGATCAAGACTAAGGATCTGGGGGGGCTTGATTCGCTTTTATCTATCGTGCAAATGCCCAATGGCGTACCGGTAGCTACAGTAGCGATCAACGGGGCTAAAAATGCAGCTATCCTGGCCTGCCAGATTTTAGCCGGCGCTGAGCCAGCTCTTAAAAACAAATTAAAATTATTTAAGAAAAAACTTGCTGCCGGGAGCAGGAAATGACTAATCTTTATAAAACTAAAAAAGTGATCATGAGCAAGAAAGAAATAGCCATTACCGTAACACGTCTGGCCGGAGAAATTATTGAGCAGAACCATGGCACCAAAGATTTGGTGATCATTGGCATCAGGACCAGGGGGGTTTTCCTGGCCGAACGCCTGGCGGCTGAGATTAATAAAATAAGCCATAAGGTTATCCCGATCGGCATTCTGGACATTACTCTTTACCGGGACGATTTCACCAGCTTGTCTGAAATGCCGCTGGTCAAGGAAACCCAGATACCATTTCATATCGAAGAAAAGAATATTATCCTGGTAGACGACGTCTTGTTCACCGGCCGTACTATCCGGGCGGCGTTAGACGAGATCATCGACTTTGGCCGGCCAAAAAGTATTCAACTGGCGGTATTGGTTGACCGCGGGCATAGGGAACTGCCGATACAAGCCGATTTTATCGGTAAAATAATCAAAACTTCAAAAGCAGAAATGATCAGTGTTAATTTTAAGGAAATAGACCAGCAAGACCAAGTGACATTAAATAAACAGGTGAGCACTTAAGAACGTGGTGCGTTATGCGGGGTGCGTAGTTCGCAGGCTCTGGCTTGCGCAAAACGCAAGACGCACAGCGCACAACGAACATTGGAGGTCTGACGGGTGAAACTAAGAGACAGAAACCTGCTCGGCATTGAAACGCTTACTCCGGATGAGATCAAGTTGATCCTGGATACGGCAGTTCCTTTTAAGGAGATCTTTACCCGCTCGGTTAAGAAAGTCCCCACCTTACGCGGCAAAACCGTAGTCAACCTCTTCTATGAACCCTCCACCAGAACCAGAACCTCATTTGAATTAGCTGAAAAAAGATTAAGTGCGGATGTGCTTAACATCTCGGTGAACACTTCCAGTATTGTCAAAGGTGAAAGCCTGATCGATACAGCCAAGACCATCGAAGCCATGAAAGCTGATTTTGTGGTTATCCGCCATAGTATGGCCGGGGCACCGCACCTCTTGGCGCGGACCATTAATGCCAGTATCATTAACGCTGGCGACGGTATGCATGAACACCCCACGCAAGCCTTGCTCGACCTTTTCACGATCAGGGATAAAAAGGGTAAGATAGAAAACCAGAATGTGGTTATTGTCGGGGATATCCTGCACTCCAGGGTAGCCCGTTCCAATATTTGGGCTCTGACCAAAATGGGAGCGAAGGTCACAGTCGTCGGCCCGGTCACGCTCATTCCGCCGCATATCGAAAACCTGAAAGTGAAGGTATCCTATAAGCTCGATGAGGTCCTGCCTAACGCCGATGTTATATATGTGCTCCGGGTACAGCGCGAACGCCAGAAACAGCATCTGTTCCCGTCACTCCGGGAATACAGTGAACTATACGGGGTGGATATGGACCGTCTGAAAAAATGCAAAAAGGATGTGATCGTAATGCATCCGGGACCGATGAACCGGGGCATCGAAATATCCAGCGAGGTAGCTGATAGCAGTTACTCGGTGATCACGGAACAGGTAACTAATGGCATTGCTGTCAGGATGGCGGTGCTCTACCTGCTGGCTGGCGGAGCAGAAAAAGTCGAAGGGAATGAAGCCAAGCCAGAAGAGCGGGGTGAATAAATGCGTATTTTGATCAAAGGCGGCAGAGTAATAGATCCAGCCAACCGGATTGACGCGCAAAAAGATATTTATATTGAAGAAGGTATCATTAAAAAAGTAAGCTCGTCTATTAAAATAAACAAGCCTAATGTTAAAATCATCGACGCCCGGGATAAAGTAGTCACCCCCGGACTGATCGATATGCATACCCATCTGCGTGAGCCGGGAAGGGAAGACGAAGAAACTATTGCCAGCGGCACCCGGGCGGCCTGCAAAGGGGGCTTTACCAGCGTCTGCTGTATGCCCAACACCCAGCCAGTCACTGATAACCAGGCGCAGGTTGAACTGATCCTCTCTAAGTCCCAGAAAGAGGGCTGGGTCAATGTCTATCCGATCGGCGCCATAACCAAAGGCTTATTGGGCGAAGAAATGTCTCCGATCGGGGAGCTGAAGAAAGCCGGAGTAGTCGGTATCACCGATGACGGCAATACTGTATTCAACTCTCTGATCATGCGCCGGGCTTTAGAATATTCTAAAATGTTCAAACTTCCGGTAATATCCCATTGTGAAGATAAGAATCTCTCTGCCGAAGGACTGATCAACGAGGGCTATGTCTCCACTATTCTGGGTATGCGCGGGATTCCGCGGCAGGCAGAGGAGATAATCGTCTCCCGGGATATACAACTGGCCGAGATGACCGGCGGACATCTGCACATTGCCCATGTTTCTACCGCAGGCAGTGTCGGCATGATCCGGCGCGCCAAACGCATTAACATTAAGATCACAGCGGAAACTGCGCCGCATTATTTCACCCTGACCGATGAAGCGGTCAAAACTTATAATACTAATACCAAAATGAATCCGCCGCTGCGCACCAAGAAAGACGTACAGGCCATTAAGCAGGGCCTGCAGGACGGAACGATTGACTGTATTGCCAGCGATCACGCGCCGCACCTGGAAGATGAAAAGAACCAGGAATACGAACTAGCTCCTTTTGGTATTATCGGCCTGGAAACTATACTGCCGCTGGTAATCACCGAACTGGTAGATAAAAAAGTATTAACCTTGCGGGAAGCCATTAAAAAACTGACTGTTCATCCGGCCAGGATATTGGGCCTGAACAAGGGCACCCTGTCGCCCGGAGCTGACGCTGATATTACTATTATTGATGTAAAAGCCAGCCGGAAGATCGAATCATTTGAAAGCCAAAGTAATAATTCTCCGTTTATCGGTTATACGCTGAAAGGTTTTGCTGTCTATACTATTGTCGGCGGCAGGATACGCATGGCGGAGGGTGAACTTGTTACAGGCTAAATGCCGGGTTCTGGCTAATTCTTTGTTGTGCGGTAGCTTTTACAAATTGGTCCTGCAAAACAAAAGCATCGCCGCCAAGGCTAAGCCGGGGCAATTTGTTAACATTCGCGTAGATAAAGGTCAGGACCTGCTCCTGCGCCGTCCTTTAAGCATCCACCTGGCCAAGAATGATCACCTGGAAATAATCTACAAAGTGGTAGGCCGGGGCACAGAAAAACTGGCGCAGGTCAAGGAACAGGAAAAGGTTGATGTTATCGGCCCTCTGGGCCATGGTTATACTCTGACCGAAGGTAAAGTATTGTTAGTCGGCGGAGGCACTGGAATAGCCTCCCTGGCTTTTCTGGCCGAAGCCTTGAAAATAAAATACAACAGCGTTCCTACCGTGCTCATTGGAGCCAAAAGCAAAGAAGAGCTCTTATGTTCCCAGGAACTGGAAAAGATCGGCTGCCCGGTAAAGATAGCCACTGATGACGGCAGCGCAGGTTTTCACGGACTGGTAACGGAATTATTCCGGGAAATAGTAGCTATCTTCAGCACGCATCCAAGCATGGTTTACGCCTGCGGCCCGCTGCCAATGTTACGTGAACTTGTCCGCTTATGCCGGCATTTACATATTCCCTGTGAAGTATCTTTGGAAGAGCATATGGGTTGTGGCGTAGGCGCTTGCCTGGGCTGTGTGGTCAAAGGCGCAAAGGGAGAATATCTAAGAGTGTGTAAAGAAGGTCCCGTATTTAAAGCCAGTGAGGTAATTCTATAGTGGATGGACTCAGCATAAAAATAGGTTCCCTGCAACTAAAGAATCCGGTGATGGTAGCCAGCGGCACATTCGGATATGGCGAAGAATATGCCCAGCTTATTGACCTGAACAAACTGGGAGCTATCGTTACTAAAAGCATAACCTTAAAGCCAAGATTAGGCAATCCCCAGCCGCGGCTCTGGGAAACCCAGGGCGGACTGCTAAACTCTATCGGCCTCCAAAATGTCGGACTGGAAACTTTTGTTGATGAAAAATTACCGTACCTGCAAAAATATGACACCCGGATCATCGTTAGTATAGCCGGGGAAAGTGTGGCTGAATATTGCCAGCTGGCGCAAGCCCTGAAAAAAGAAAATATTGACGCTTTGGAAGTAAACATTTCCTGTCCCAATGTCAAGCATACGAAAAGAGGATTGTTCGCGCAGGATAAAGACTTAAGCTACGAGATAATAAAAAAAGTAAAACGTTATAGCCGCAAGCCGGTGATCGCCAAGCTGACCCCGAATATCACCGATATTGGCCTCATCGCTAAAGCCTGTGAAAAGGCCGGAGCAGAAGCAATCGCCGTTGTTAACACTTTTAATGGTATGGCGGTAGACATCAAAACTAAGAAACCGGTGTTCAGTAATATTGTTGCCGGCCTGTGCGGCCCGGCGATAAAGCCGCTGGCTTTATATAAAGTTTATGAAGTTAAAAAGGCGGTCAAGATCCCGGTTATCGGCATGGGCGGCATCATGGACATGAATGACGCCCTGGAATTTATTATCACCGGAGCTACAGCTGTCGCCGTAGGGGTCGGGAATTTTGTCGACCCGAAAATACCTTTGAACATCATCAAGGGACTGCAGGATTATCTTAAAAACAACCAGTATAAAAATATAAAACAATTTATAGGGAGTCTAGATTGTTAAGCAAGCTGATAGTTGCTCTCGATGTGGAAGACCATGAAAAAGCAATGCAGCTGGTAGGCCAACTGGCTGATATCACCGACATTTTTAAAGTCGGCCTGCAGTTATTTACCGCCGCCGGCCCGGATATAGTCAAAAGTATCCAGGCTAAAGGCTCGAAAGTTTTTCTGGACCTTAAATTACATGATATTCCCAACACTGTGGCCAAGGCCGTAGAATCCGGCCAAAAAATGGGAGTACTGGCTATGACCTTGCATCTAGCCGGTGGCAAGGAAATGCTAAAAGCGGCCGCGGCAGTTCAGCCCAGACCCCAGTTATGGGGAGTAACGGTACTAACCAGCTTGAATGATGATGATCTCAAACAAATAGGATCACGCTATACGGTCAAGGAACAGGTGCAGAATTTAGCTAAGATGGCCAAGGACAATCAGCTTGATGGAATCATTTGTTCGCCCCAGGAGATCAGCCTGACCCGCCCTATAGTCGGGGATGTCTTTAATATTATCACTCCCGGAGTTCGAGTCAAGAAAAAAGGCGATGATCAAAAAAGAACATTGAGCGCCGCCGAAGCGGTTATTTCCGGAGCGGATTATATCGTCGTAGGCAGGCCTATACTTGAAGCAGCTGATCCCCGCGCCGCGACTTTATCCATCTTGCAAGACATAGGAGAACGATGATTACCCCTAGAATTATAGTGGAGATTTTTCAGGAAAGCAAGGCCCTGCTGAAAGGTCATTATTTGTTGTCCAGCGGGCTACATAGTGAAAGATATCTGCAATGCGCCCTCGTCCTGCAACATCCTAAACTGGCTAAAAAACTAGGCAAGGAATTGGCGGATAAGTTTAAATCTCTGCCTATAGATACGGTCATCAGCCCGGCCTTAGGAGGTTTGATCATCGGCCATGAAGTAGCTAAAGCCTTGGGCGTGCGTTTCATTTTTACGGAGAGGCAGGATGGCCAGATGACGCTGCGGCGCGGATTCACCATTGCTCCGGAAGAGAAAATGATCGTCATTGAAGATGTTTTCACTACCGGCGGCTCCACTAAGGAAGTCATAGAAACGGTCAATAGTTATGGCGGTAAAGTGCTCGGCGTTGGGGCCATTGTTAACCGCAGTGAAAAAGAAATTAACTTTGGCGTGCCCAGCAAATATTTACTGCCCTTGCAGATAAAGACATATGAACCCGCGCATTGTCCGTTATGCAAAGAAGGGCTGCCGTTTTTTAAACCAGGCTCGAGAACAAAAACCGTTGGCAGTTGATCGTCCGCTCCGATGTTACATCGGAGCTCGTCGTTGATCGTAAAAACAAAATTAGGAGCACAAATTTGGATTATCGTAAAGCAGGAGTGAATATTGACGCCGGTGAGAAGCTGGTAGCTATGATCAAACCCCTGGCTAAAGCTACCAGGCGGCCGGAAGTGATCGGCTCAATAGGTGGTTTTAGCGCCTTGTTTGACGGCAGGTTTAAAAATTACAAGCATCCGGTATTAGTCTCTTCCACTGACGGAGTGGGCACCAAACTCAAGCTGGCTTTCCTGTTGCATAAACATAATACCGTAGGCATAGATCTAGTGGCTATGGGCGTAAATGATCTCATTACCTGCGGAGCAGAACCGCTCTTTTTCCTGGATTATTTTGCCTGCGGGAAATTAGATACAAAAATCGCTTCCCAGGTCATAAAAGGGATTGCTGAAGGCTGTAAACAAGCTAATTGCGCGCTGATCGGCGGAGAGACCGCGGAAATGCCGGGTTTTTATCCGGCCGGAGAATACGATCTCGCCGGCTTTGTAGTAGGAGTAGTTGACCAGGACAAAGTTATAGACGGGTCTAAGATCAAGCCCGGAGACATTTTGCTGGGACTTCCTTCCAGCGGGCCACACTCTAATGGCTATTCCCTGATCCGTAAAATATTCTCTGACAAAGAATTAAGGAAATATCAAAAAGAATTATTCGCTCCCACCAAAATATATGTGCGAGAAGTACTATCTGCCATCCGCCATCTGCCATCTGCCATTAAGGGTATTGCCCATATTACCGGCGGCGGTTTTCTGGATAATATTCCTCGAATATTACCGCCTAACTGCCAGGTGATCATCCGCGAAGGAAATTGGAAGATCCCGCCGGTGTTCCTGACGCTGCAGGAAAAAGGCAAGGTCCCGCCGAGGGAAATGTACCGCACCTTTAATATGGGAATCGGTTTGGTCCTGATCGTCTCGGAAAAAGATCTGCCGCAGGTCAGTTCTTTGCTTAAAAATGCGATCCTTATCGGACAGGTAAGCAAGGGAAACAGGAATGAGGTAAAAATAATTTGAGCCAGGATCTGTTAAAAATAGGAGTGCTAGTATCCGGCGGCGGCAGTAATCTACAGGCGATCATTGATATGGTCCGCCGCAAAAAAATAAAAGCCGAGATCTGTATTGTCATCAGCAGCAAGGCTGATGCTTACGCTTTAACCAGGGCTGGTAAATACCAGATCCCTACTCTTTATATGGATCCTAATATTTATCCTGACCGGGAAGCCTATACCCGGGCGATCACCGACGAATTAAAAAAGCGGGAAGTGGGGCTGGTATGCCTGGCCGGCTTCATGAGCATATTGACTTCATATTTTGTACAGAGTTTTCCTTTAAAAACAATTAATATTCATCCGGCTTTGCTGCCCGCCTTCGGCGGCGTTGGCATGTACGGACACCATGTCCATGAAGCGGTATTAAGATCAGGAGCGAAATATTCCGGCTGCACCGTGCATTTTGTCGACGAGGGCTGTGATACCGGTCCGATCATCCTGCAGCAGGCGATAAAAGTGCGGGATGATGACACGGCGGAAACACTGGCCAAGCGCATTTTAAAATGCGAGCATAAAATATATCCGTTGGCCATTAAATATTTTGCCGCCGGCAGGCTGCAGGTAGTCGGCAACAGAGTTATAATAAAAAAGAACATCAAAAGCAGGGTGTAGTGAGATCATCCTTAACGGAAAAATTAATTGCAGTGCTGCTGAGCCTGGCGCTCATTCCGCTGATCCTGGTTTCTTCTATCGCTATAGTTGATCTAAATAAAGTTTATAAAATATTTAGTCTTAACACTGAAGCGGTGCAACAAAATAATTTTCAGGAATCAAAAAGAATAATTGAAAATTTGGCCCAGCAAAATGTTATCGATATTTCGGAGCATGTCGTCAATGAAATTGAACTTTTCATGGCTGCGCATCCAAATTTAAAAGTAAAAGATTTGCAACAAAATAAGAATTTTCAAAAAATCGCCTTGCAAAAAATAGGTAAAAACGGTTATACTGCTATACATGAGGTACCCAGTGGTGTTAATCGTTTTCATCCGAATCCGAAAATAGTAGATAGCAATCTTAATATGCTGGCAAATGATTTGCCTGAATTTGGAAAACTAATTAATGACCACCTGGCTAATGGCGGCACAGACATAGGAGGATTTTATAATTGGCGCGAGGCCAACGGCGCGATCAAAAAGAAATATATGTTTCTCCGGGTTATTTCAGTTAAAACGGCTGACCAGGTAACGCTGGGACTGGGAGCAACAACCTATGTTGATGATTATTCAGTTATCCTGACGGCCATAAACGAAAAGACGGGACAAATATTACAGCAGACGCAGAAAGATACACGCGCTATCATCAGTTCCATTTACAACCGTAATATAATAATATTGTTGTCCCTGGTCATAACTCTCATTCTGGTAATATTGCTCTTTATAAAACAATCGGTCAGGCCGATCCGGCAATTGATCGGAGAAATGAACAGTTTCGCCGCCGGCAATAAAGACATCGTAGTCAATGTCAACGCCCAGGATGAAATCGGGCAGTTAGCCAGGTCTTTTGATTCCATGATCAAGAAGATCCTGCAGGAAGAAGGCAAAACCAAGGAAGTTTATCTTGGTATCATCGCCACCTTGGCCAAAGCCCTGGAAACTAAAGATGCTTATACCCTGGGACATACTGAACGGGTCACTGAATATGCGGTCAAGATCGCTCAACACATGGGCCTAAAGGCAGATGATATAGAAGTGATACACAAAGCCGCCCTGATCCATGATATCGGCAAGATCGGCATCAAGTCAGAGATCCTGAACAAGAAAGAAACGCTGAACGACGAAGACTGGAAGGTTATTAAAACGCATCCGATCATGGGAATAAATATCCTGAGCCCGATGAAGATACTGGGAAATATGCTGCCGATAATCCGTTACCATCATGAACGGTATGATGGCGCCGGATATCCAGAGGGATTGGCCAGGGAAGAAATTCCGATAGGCGCCAGGATACTTTCAGTAGCTGACAGCTACGATGCCATGACCAGCGACCGGCCGTACCATGACCGCTTCCCGGTAGAACAGGCGCTAAATGAGATCAAGATAAATTCCGGAACGCAGTTTGACCCTGATGTAGTAGAGGCCCTGTTGGCAATTACAAAGAATGAAGAAAATAAAAAATAAGCAGCTAGAAGAAGGGGGGGATGATAATGGCAAAGAAAAAAGTAGCCAAGAAAAAAAAGAAAAAATAGTTTCTTGCTAGTCATCCACGAATGATTTAGAAATCAGTGGCCACTGATTAGTTAATTTCATAGCGAATTAACGTAATTTAGAAATAAGTTCATTTCTAGATAAAAGTATTTTATTGTCTCAATCGATATATACTAAAGGATTTTTTATGACTAAAATTAAAAGGGCTCTTATGAGCGTTAGCGATAAAACAGGGCTGGACACCTTAGCTCTGGCGCTTCATGATATGGGCGTAGAGATCCTGTCTACCGGCGGCACTTCCAGGTTTTTAAAGGATTCAGGCGTTAAGGTGAAGGATGTCAGCGAGTTTACCGGCTTTGCCGAAATGCTGGACGGACGCGTCAAAACATTGCATCCAAAAATACACGGCGGCTTGTTGGCGTTACGCAAAAATGCAGATCACCAGGCGCAGGTAAAGAAACATGGCCTTGAATATATAGATTTGGTGGTAGTCAATCTCTATCCTTTTGAAAAGACCCTGAACCAGCCTAAAGCTACCAAGGAAGAGATCATTGAGAATATTGATATAGGCGGCCCGGCCATGCTGCGTTCCGCAGCCAAGAACTACCAGGATGTAGCTGTAATATGCGATCCGCAGGATTATGAGTATATTATTAAGGAGCTCAAAGAGAACAAAGGCGAATTACCCCTGGCTACAAAAGAGAAATTAGCCGGAAAGGTTTTCACCCATACTGCCGGCTATGATTCGATCATCAGTAATTATTTTGCCTCTCAAACAACACCGGCGGCAGAAGTACTGCCCGATAAAGTATTGCTCAATCTTAGCAAAATGCAATCTTTGCGTTACGGGGAAAATCCGCATCAGCAGGCGGCCTTGTACCGGCAGTCTGGCCTCCAGCGTAACGAAGATCTGGTGAACCTAAAGCAGTTGCACGGCAAGGAATTATCATTTAATAACCTGCTGGACCTGGAAGCAGCCTGGAACATAGTCAAAGACTTCGGCCAGGAAAAAGTAGCGGTCATTCTTAAACATAATAATCCTTGCGGAGTAGGCAAGGGTAATACTTTATTGGAAGCCTACCGGCGGGCTCTTTCCTGCGACCCGGTGAGCGCCTTCGGTGGCATTGTCGCTACGAACTTTACTATGGACGAGGAATCAGCCCGGGAAATGAACAAATTATTCCTGGAGCTGACTATTGCCGAAGCTTATACCGCAGGAGCCCTGAAAACCCTCCAAGAAAAAAAGAACCTGCGCATAATAGAGCTGCCCCTGTCAAAATTGCCGGGGCCGGATATTGATTTCAAGAAGATCAGCGGCGGATTCCTGGCGCAGGAAAAAGATATAGTGCTCACTATGGCTGAACTAAAAACAGTGACCAGGAGAAATCCTTCGGAAGAAGAAATGAAAGCGCTTAAATTTGCCTGGAACGTCTGCAAAAATGTAAAATCAAATGCTATTGTTTATGCTAATAAGAACCAGACCATCGGGATCGGCGGCGGCCAGACCAGCCGGGTGGATGCCAGTGAAATTGCCGTTTTAAAGGCCCAAAAACACAATCTAGACACAAAAGGAACAGTACTGGCGAGTGATGCCTTCTTTCCGTTCAGGGATGGCGTAGACGCCGCGGCCAAAGCCGGGGTTACGGCTATTATCCAGCCCGGCGGCTCAGTTCGTGACGAGGAAGTGATACTGGCCTGCAATGAGAACAACATCGCTATGGTCTTTACCGGAATCAGGCACTTTAAACATTAACAATAGAAAACGCTAATAGCAAATAAAGAAAAGGCGCAAATGGCATATTGCATATAGCTAATGGCAAAAGCAAAGAAGAATTTACCATAAGCCATATGCTATTAGCCATAAGCGCGTTTGGTTTTATATGCTATACGCGAATTGAGGTTCAGATGAGACCGACCTGGGACCAGTATTTTATGAAAATAGCCAATATAATCGCTAGCCGTTCCACTTGTTTGCGGCGGAGCGTTGGTGCAGTTCTGGTCCAGAATAAACGCATTATTGCCACTGGCTATAACGGCACTTTAACCAAGTTGCCGCATTGCGAGATCACTGGCTGTCTCAGGGATAAACAAAAGATCCCTTCGGGGCAACGCCAGGAATTATGCCGGGGCATGCATGCAGAGGCTAATGCCCTGTTATTTGCCTCAACCTACGGCATAGATATGCATAACGCAACGCTCTATTCGACCAACCAGCCTTGTGTATCGTGCGCTAAAATGAT
>CAZFDO010000038.1:0-12220 GCA_964517965.1 uncultured Clostridia bacterium | reverse complement strand
ACAACAAACACTCAATTGCTTAGACGACAAATGTCCTTAACTAAACGGCATTGCCGTTAGGAACATGTTTCAGGGTAAAGGATAAACTGCGCTTTGTAGTATTATTAACTCTATCTGACGCCGGCAGCCATTGCCAATTGGACTGGTCCATAAAGTCTACGCTGGTACCGCCCAGCTCACTCTTGCCGCCTGAGGCATTACTCAACGACACAAAGAAATGATCTTCGCCATTACCAGTGACGCCCGTGGTGCTTGGACGCTGGATCGTACCAGTAATATTATATCCGTTGGAAACCTCAAAATTCTGGGTCTTGGTATCTCCGCTCTTCACAGATATAATAGCGCTCGCTGCAGCTACGTCTGGTTGTGATTGACCAAAATTAAATGCTGTTGTCGATTCAGCAGCCCATCTGTATTTTTGCGGGACAACGCTATAGATATCATCACCTAAACCATCCAATTTATAAGTAGCTAGTCCATTAGTCACTGTTATTCTAGCTCTGTAAGCTGTCTGCCAGCCCATCCATTGCATTTTGACTGGGAAAGCTTCTATGCTCTTGCCATCAAGGTCAGCCACAGTATATGGGGTGCCGTCTGACTTGAGCGGAGGATTGGTAGTACTGAGCGTCACTGCTCCCTGAATGGTGGCGCCAGCTGCCAAAGCAAAATCAACGCCAGTCAATGCTTCTCCATTAGCTACAGGTACCCGTTCAGTAGCCATACCAAAGTTACCGCTGGGCTGTCCCATCGGAGTGGCAGTTGACGGCGCGGCAATATATTCATTGCAGTTGATAATGTATTCACCTGTTCCTAGTCCTTCCAGCAAATAGGTACCGTCTGCTGCAGGCACAGCTATTAGCGGAGAACGCCACATATCCCACCATGGCTCCCTAGCCATAATGCGAACATTGGCCATGGTTACACCGGTCCCTGTGACTTTGCCAGCTATCGAACCAGCGTAAGGATCTAAATTAATACTGGCGCTGGTATTTGGCGCGCTATATACAACCGGCCTGTCTCGTAATTCGAAACCAAACAGCCAGGTATCTAAATTATAGGTTACACCTTCCTCCAAACCAGTAATTTCAAAAGCTACTTCCTGGGCAGTTGCGCTCCTGGTAACTGTCACATTGGTTCCAGTGCCAGACCCGTTGCTCGGGCTCCAGGCATTGAGCCACAAGGTGAACTGGGTATTAGGATCAAAGGGCACATATTGCTTGGAAACAGGGCTAGGAGGAGGAACATCACCACCCATGCCAGGCTGTTGGGTCATAGTATTAATAGTGCTGCCATTGATCTTGATCACACCGGCGAGACTCTTGCCAGCGTCAAAGGTATAATTCTGACCAGCGACATCGGCAGCTGCTGTGACTGCCACTCCTTCTATTTTGCCGGGTTTATACCTGCCCCAGCAGTTAAACCTTATATTATATGTTCCTGCAGCTAAACTCCTGATCATGAAAGGAACTGAAGTTGTCCCGGCAGGGATCATTGTCCCACCCCAACCAAAAGCTTTGCCATCCGTGCTTTCTGCAGAAACATCGACCATGACTTGTTCCGCTAAAGCTACCGGAATAGTTACTGTACCGGAAATCGATCCGGCTTTAGCCATGCTCAGGTTCTTGGAAGTAGAGACACCTTTAGTCACTACCACCGCAGATTCCATATTACTGGCAAATCCTTCCATCTGGGCACTGAGATTATATGTACCCGGAGGCAGGTTCAATGTGTAATTTACTACCTGCCCAACATTAGCATCTAGGTCATCTTCCACAAAAACATTGGTCCAGCCATGCTGTGGACTGCCTGGACTCCAGGCATTGATATTGATATTGCCGTTGGTTATATAATAACCCGGGTCATTAGGGTCCTCTGTCCAGGACCAGGGATTTTTGTATTTTACAAAACCAGGAGCAGGAATGGTTATGGTTCCGGTGATAGAACCGCCCCGTTCCAAGGTAAAATCAATGCCAGGGACTTGTCCATCATCGCCAACTGTTACCTCTTCCATACGGTCCTGATTGGGAAAACCTGAACTGCCGGATTCAGTATTCAAATGATACCTGCCAGCGACCAAGCCACTGATCACATAGGTGCCATCAGCTTTACTAAATGTCGAACCCCAGCTCTGCATAGAGCCGGCATTCACCCGGATATTAGAGATTGCAGTGCCAGCATCATCTTTAATGGTACCAGCTATGCTAGCCCCAGCCACTTTTATCTGAAAATCAGTATCAGGCCCATAAGCCAGGTTTGCTGTAGGGTCATTTTGATCGTATTGCGGATTATATACTTTTATCTGGACGGTATAGGTGGCGGCAGGCACAATATTCCAGGAATTATCCCGGCCATCCCAACGTGTCTTTACATTGACACTGCCAAATGTCTTGACATCATAACCGCTGATCCACTGGTCCATGGACCAGTCTTTACTGCCCCGTAAAACATCAAATTGCTGTTGGGTAAGTTTATAGGCAAGCTTTTGCGAAGTAGTTAAACCATTAAAGAAAGTCCAGTTCCATTCTGCGGCCGAAGAGTAATACGGCCCGCCATTGTTGTCCCAGAAGAACAGAGAATAATCAAATGGATCATAAGTCCCACTGCCGTTAGTATCTATGCAGATCTTGGCTACGCCACCCATTTCCCATTCATTGGTGGTGCCAGTAATAGAATAATTAAAAGATATTTCTGCGCCGTTCTGGTTTTGATCGTTTGAACCAGGCTTAATAGAGGGAAGCGTACCAACAGGATATGCTGTTGTGCCGACATATACCTGGCGATTGGCAATGGTTACAGTAGGCATAGCTGGCAAGGAAATATAACTCATCTGCATATAATTACTAGTGACCGGGTCAAAGCCGTACCAGAAATTGGAAGTGTATAGTGTGGAATTGTAATAAGCATTTAAGGATATTTCATTGTCTACTTTTTGGTAACCTGTTTGCTTAATAGAAATCCTAAATCTTGCTTGTCCATAAGCATCATATGTCGGATTAGCCAGCGCAGCAGCAACGGTACTATCCAGAACAGCGTTATACTTCATAGTTGTTGATGAGCCCTGGTTATCGTACCCGGTTTCAGAATCATATGGACCATAAGTCGTAGTTTCACCAAGTTTTACATCGTTTTCCGGCATCCAGTCGCCCTTGGTATCCCAGATTTCCACAGTTGCGCCAGCCGTGGGAGTGGTAGAAGTACCCACCGCCAGTTTAATCGTAAACGGAGGTCCGGCAGCAAAAGCTGCCAAAGTTAGCCCTAAAGTGAGGGCTACTGCCAGCATAAAACATGCAGTGACTTTCTTTAACCAAGTGCTCATAATCTTTCCTCCTTTTTTTATTTTGTTTCATCCAAAAAAATAGCAGAAAACGCATAAAACGTTTTCTGCTTTAGGTAATAAACAATGCGCTAACCAGCATACGATCATGCCGGCCAATAGCATTCCTTACTGAAACAAAAGGAATATTAAATTTAAATCGTAGCATTTAATATTGCTTCTTTCTCAGAACTAGGTTTGTGGCTTTAATTAATGTTTTATTAACCACAATTAAACTTACCACGACCTTAGTTCCTTGTCAAGTAAAAATTATTTTAACCAGAATTTTTTTAACTCCTCCGTGATATCATTACCGTCAATGCTGTCGATTTTATGCTGGGCCTGGGGCTGGACCCGGCCATGATGCTTTTTCTTTTTGTTAACCAGTAATAAATATTGGCTAACGCTTAACCAAGCGGCATGATAAACCCGGATATTATTCCCTATCCGGTTATCATCAGTTATCACGGTTATTTTATGGTCCTGGTGCTGGTTTCTGACCTCGCTGATGATAAGGTCATCGGCATCCTGGCCAAGCTCTGCAAACCGCAGTCTGATGCCCTTGGCTGTTTGCTGCCGCGAAAAGTCCTGGCTGCCTTTACGGGCATCAAAAGCGATCATTATCTCACCTCCCGGCCCTAAGCGGCTCCGGCGTGAAGCAATATAATCGATCAAAGCTTCCCGCGCCTGCTGCAGCTTCTTGGGGAAGAACTGCTTTAGTTCCGGGATCTTATTGATGACATTATACCCGTCAAACAAATAGAGTTGTTTCATTTTTCTAGAGACAGCTCCTTACCCCTTTTTTCTGCATATACCAGCAAAAATAGCAATGATCCAGGGTTGGCCTTAGCTTTTCCTGAGGATGAACCTGTAAATACCTATCCCTTAAAGCCAGCAATCCCCGGCCGTAAACGGTTTTGATAAACCGGTCTGACCGCGCTTTTCTGATGATATCTTTAGCGTTTTGCCGGTATATATTACCGATACTCATCTCCGGTAAATCACTGGCAAACCCACAGCAGGGCTTCACTTCTCCCTGAGGGGTCACATATAATACCTGGCCCGGCCCCTGGCAAAAGTCTTCCTCAAACCATTTCCTGCTCCAGGGACTGGCTAAAACTCCCGCCTTTTCAATAGGGCAAAGTTTTATCCCGGTAATCTTAGCGCTTAAGCCCGGGAAATCCTGCCGCGGGGGCACCACTAATCTGCCTGTTTTACTTATCTTGCCCCGCATTAGCTTAGCTAATTCTCTTACCTTATATATAGAGCCGACATAAACCAGGGAAATTCCTTCCACTCTTCCCGTCACTTTTACCGCAGCAGTAATAAACCGCATAATTTTAACTAGCGGCACTTTATGAAAATAGTCAATGCTGACACAGAACATTCCATTATAACCAGCCTCTATTAATTGCTGCAGGATTCGCTCTAAGCTTTTCTGGTCTTTGAACCATCCGGCATTGGTGGTTATCCGGTCAAACCTGAACCCCAGCTTTACTGCTTCCCTGGAAACTGCTTTAAGGAATTCAGGATATAAAAATGGTTCTCCGCCGGTAAACCCTAATTCTTTGATCCCTGCTTGCCGGCATTGCTTTAGGAATTTAATACCTTGGGATACTGGTACCCGAACCTGGCTTTGGGGGACACAACAATGGGCGCAATGAAGGTTACATTGATATGTTGGAGCAAACAATACTTGTGTTGGCTTAAAAACCATGGATACCTCTGTCTTAATTATATATAACTTATCTATTTTATACAAGGAACTTTTCAGCAAACAAGGGGTCTTAATAAATGGAAGTAAAAATTTGGGGGTTATACCCCGCAAGGAGGATACAATGAAAGGAAAGAAGCTGATCCAGACACTGTTAACTGTAGCCATATTGGCTGCCATCAGCATTGGCCAGACTGCCTTTGCTGCTACCCAACCGTTTAATTTCAGGTGCCGCACCAAGATCATACGCGATGGGGATGTCCGCTACGAAAACAGGCCTTATAACTACAGATTCCTGGTACAAGTACTTAGTGATAATGCTGGGTACAAACCAGAACTAACCCTTAATAGGAAACCTGCTGTCACTGCTGAGCCTGGCGAAAGATTCTCTATCGTACTGCATAATCCTCTGCCCATACGGGTAGCGGTAAATTTAACTATAGACGGCATCAATTCCATAAACGGGAAACCCTGCAAACCGGCAGACGGCTCAAAATGGATCATTGAACCGTATAGTTACATAACTGTTCGGGGTTGGCAAGTCAATGGCCAGGACGCCAGGCGTTTCTTTTTCACCAGCAAAGAAGACTCCTACGCACAGTGGCGGTCCAATAGTTGGGGCAAGGACCTGTCAGTCAATTGCGGCGTGATCGGGGCCGCCTATTTCTGGGATAGCCGGGAATTGGAACGTTACTATGAACAGAATCCGGTTTATGAATATACCCGCAGGAAACATCCTTTTAATGAAATGTTCGACTGTAAAAAACAGGCTGGCGGCAGCTTGAATGCTCCGTCTGCCCAGGATAGTTGCCGTGAAAAAGAGATGAAAGCCGGAACCGGCATGGGTGAACGCGAATCAAACCCGATCCAGCAGGTCTATTTTAATTACAATACAGGCATGTACAAACCACACCAGGCAGTCATTATCTATTATGATTTTGCCAAGGTGCCAAACCCGCCGCAGCCTTTTCTGAGCATGAACTTTGCTCCGGAAATGTGAGTAAAACAGTTTCTAGTCGCTAGTTTCTGGTCGCTAGTAAAAACAAAAAGCACCAATCAGAAAATCGATTGGTGCTTAATTTTTAACTAGTAACCAGCGACTAGCTACCAGCGACTGTATTTAGATGATATTAACCAGCTTAAATTCGCCTTCATACTCAAAAACAGTAATAAAAAAAGGACCCCCTCGGCATTCTTCAGCTATACTTATTTCAAATTCCCTTTTTATCTGTTTCAAATCACCTTCGTCAGGCCCTTCGCCAAAGTTCACCCACATCTTAAAAATATATTTATCCATATTGGGGTCTGACAAACCTTTCAGAGACAACACGTTTTCTGCGTTCGTATACATCTGGTTGGATACCTGGTTAAGCATATCCATGACCTTTTGTTTTACCTTATTCACATCGACTTCCTTGACTATAAGCATATAGTTTGTTTCTAAAGCCATAGATACCTCGCAATATTAATTATTAACATAAGTATACTATATCATTATTTGCCAGTTGGTCAAGGAAAAAGTTAGTACTCTGTTAGTTTCCTGTTACTAGTAATCAATGGTCCAGAACAAATCTGCTCCAGCCGCCTGTTTTTGGGAAATCTCACTCTCCACGCTCCAGCGACGGGTTAGCTTGTATGCTAAACGCAATTTATCTTCAGCTGCGGCTGAAAACCCGAAGGTATAGGAAACAAAAAGCTTGCGGCCGATATATTTACCGACAGAGATCCGCCAATTCCGGGTGGCATCATCCCTTTTAATATCCAGAGTATCAATGGTTAACTTATCACCAAGGATATCCCTTACTTTAAGAACTGTTGTTCTTCCGATAAAGCTTAGGACCTGACTTTCTACGGAAGCAGCCTCCTGGGAAGAAAGATTTTGCGCTGATTTGCCAAACAACAAGTAAGATAATATTTCTACATCTTTCTGCGGCGGATCACTATGCAGTTGGATGAGGGGATTATTAAGGTCTCCTCTCACCGTCGCGGTTATCTTGATCTCGCTGAGTTCTGTATACTCGCCATCGATATTGAGTAAGGGGTTGAATCCGGCAGTTCCCGGGAATTGTAACTCCCCGCGGGTAATAATAAAACGGTTCCGCAGGAAATCATAGTACCCTTGTTTGATTTTGATACTGCCCAAATAAGTGAAGACCCCTTTAACCCGCTTTTGTATGTGCAGATCCCCTACTAATTCGGCCTTGGAAGTATCCAATTTATACCAGATATTACCGTCGCAGTAAATATTGAAATCCATCGCCAGGCGGTCATAAAATGAATCTGGCACTGGTCCTGCCGCTTTTTGGACTTCCAGGCGGTTGATCTCATCAGCATAGATGAGATCAGCTTGTTTTTCCCTTTCCGGACGCTTTATTTCAATTGTCCCGTCCAGGGCTTTCACTTCAGCGCTTAAGGCATAAAAACTGCCTTGTTTTTTGAAACTACCATCGGCATTGACCGTCGCGGCAAAGATACCGGGATAATAAACCGGCCCGTTGATGATCTTAAAAGAAAAGTTAAAATTAGCCAGCTGCAATTTCTCGATATCACCAATTCCTGCAGCCTGGAACTTCCCGTCTTTTACTTCTGCCAGGAGATATTCCAAGGTGATCTTCTTGTCCCGGATATTCGCTTTAGCCTGGACCGAGGTAATAGGCTTAGGAAGATCTCGAAGTTTCAAATCGCACCCCGTGGTATTAGCCAGGATCTCAATATCTGGATTGATCAGGGTTCCTTTAACGGCAACATTGCTATTTAAATATCCGCTCGCGCTGCTGATTGCAGGTATTAAGGTTTGTAAAAAACCCAGGGGGAGCATATCCAAACGTATCTTCAGGTCAATAGGACTGCCCCAGATATCCGGCAGGGGTTGATCAAAATTTACTGGATACTGGCAAGAACCTTCCAGCTCAAAAGCTTGCTTGGATTGGTTTGAAGCCTGACCATGCAGATTCCACCTGCCAAGCGCATAATCAAGTTCCATCCCGTATTTCTCGAAATAGACAGGTTTGATCTCAAAATCTTTTATTTCAACTCTTGCTTTTATGACTGGTTGGGCGGCATTCCCGGAAACAGCGATATAACTGCTCAGACTGCCTCTGATGTTTTGTTCGGCCGTGTATATTTTATTAAAACTATCCAGTTGCAGATTTTCCAGGCTTAGGGCTAGATCAAAAGCACCTTTCCAATCCAATATCCCCTTGACCCTGGCCACTTGGCCCCTGTGACCTATTATTAAATCATCTATGGCCAGATATTTTGGCGCTAGTTTTACAGTAAAGGTCTTGGCGTTCATCCAGATTTGATCCAAAAACTGTATTTTCAACATCTCGACGGCTGTTTCTACCGGGGTTTTTTGAATATCAGTCATCCCTTTGACTTCAATTACCTGGTTCGGTTTGCCCGTCGCTACCAGTTCATAATCGAAACGCTTATTTCTATACGTACCATTACAGGCAAGAGAGGACAGTATATAGTGCTTAAATCTTATTTTCTGGGCTCCTAGTTGCCATATAGCCTCAGGATTATCCGCCATTCCGGCTATCTTGGCATTAAAGTCTACTTTCCCGGCTAACCGATAGGCTGGAAAAATATTTCCTACCAGGCTCAGATCTTTTACTGCGGTCTGGCACTGCAGATCAATCGTCCCCTGATCTTCATAATATCCGCTGATATTTACATCTGCCAAGTCGCTCTCCAGCTGCCCCTGCTCTATGGTCACCTTTCCGGATGACCTATCAGCCTCTAAGAGTAACCGGTCGATCTTGATCTTAGCCAGGTTGCTTTTACCGATATCTACCTTTGTGGACCACTCGGCCTTTGGCCAATCTTTCCACCTGAGATTCCGAACCTTCAGGTCTATGTCCCCGTTAAGGTTGCTCCCCAGATAAACCGCAGACCATAAAGGTTTGACATTGAACTGATCGAATTTCAGAGACACCTCAGCGGCGCTAATCCCATGAGTCAGGTCTGGCACGTCAAATGCACCCTTGAAAACAAAATGGCCGAAATTCGTATTAAGCAAATTAGTGGCCGCGGTTAGCGTTGCGCTGCTAACCGCGAGCGTGAATTCGGAAGGATATATTTGGTACTGGCCAAAATATGAATCCTGTAACGTCAGGGTTAACTGCGTTTCAGGATTCCAGGGTTTATTACCTCTGCCGGTCCCCTGGATCGTACCGTTAAAATCAGTCTCTCTAAAATCAGCGCCCCTTAGGTCAGCCAGATTCAAATGACTGAATTCCCCGTTAAAGGTAAAACTATGCTTTTTTAGGCCCAGGACATCGACGATGCCCTTCCCGGACAACTGGGCCCGGCCAGATTTAGCCTGCGCCGCCCAGTGCAGCATAGATAAGTTTCCACTGGCAACTATATCAAAAGTAAGCGGCGCAGCCAAGAAGCGAGAAATATTTTTCAAGTCCGGGAGATCACGGCCGTCAAAGCGATCGGATTTACATTTCAGATATATTTTGGGGAATAGGAAATCTTTAATAACGCCGTCCAGATAAAGGCTGGATCTGGGCAGTTGGATCCTTAATCCTGACACTCTCAGGTCATAGGGGGTGTAAATAATTTCGCCTCTTGTTCTAATGACGCTGAACTTTGGAAACTCACTGACTAACCCGATCTGGCCGACATTAAATTTAAGGGAATCATTAAGAAAATCATAATACATTGAAGCGTTAATACTGATATTTTTCAGGGATAGCGGGTGCTCGCCTTTATAGTCATATTCCACTTCTGCCGCAGCGAGATCTATTTTATTGATCTGAATATACTTAAGCCAGGAATTATGGCTGCCAGGATCAGCTGGTTTACTCCCGCTTGTTTCGACCGGCGGCGGATAAATTTTTATTTTAATCCCATCTGCGGACAGCTCTTCAATGATGACATTTCCCCAGACCAGCAGGTTAGGATGGTATTTTATGCTGATTTTCTTAGCTGCCAGTTTCACCTGTTTGACTTTCAACTCTACATTTTCCAGGATCAGATGCCTGGAGAAGCCTCCCCGTATTTTACCTATCTTTACAATACTGGAGGTGTCAGCGGTAATCCGATGCAAAACATAGTTCTTTATAGCGCGCTGGGTAAAAGGAGTAACCAGCAGCAGGACGCCTGCCAGGACTATGATTATCAGGCCTATGAATATTTTAGTAAATAATTTTAACAGTCTTATTACGCGTTTTTTCAATTGATTACCTGTCCTCTGCCTGCTGTCTTCTGTTTTCTATACGCTATACGCTAAACGCCGTATCTAAAACGCCTGTCCTATAGTAATATAAATTTTATAGCGGTCCGTACCCTGATAGGGTCTTAATTTGTAACCATAATCCAGCCTGATCGGGCCAATCGGGGTATCATACCTCAAACCAACACCGGTAGTAGTAAGTAACTGTGGCAGGCTGTAGTAACGGGTCTGCGAAAATACTTCCCCATAATCATAAAATAATACTCCGCCAAAATCCCGATAAAATGGGAACCGGACCTCAAAGCTGCCTTCCCATTGCGAGTTACCGCCGATTGGATTATCTTTGTCATCCCGGGGGCCGAGAGCCCGATAGCTATAACCGCGGACGCTATAACTGCCCCCGGAGAAAAAGCGTTTAAACACCGGTATACTGGGCGATTCCAGTATCGGCCGGACATAGCCAAACTGATTTCGCCAGGCCAACACTATATAACGGTTAAGCGGCTGAAAAAGTTTATATTCCCACAAACCGCGCAAATAACTTACGCTTGAACCCAAATATTTGGGCGTAAACTCCCAAGAAAAGGAATTGATCTGGCCTTCCTTAGGATTGAAGAGATCATCAGTGGTCTTGTGCTGGAAACCAACCTCGAAAAAACTAAGAATATACTTACGGCCAAAACCGATATTTTCATCAAGGACCAGGCTTGGGTCGGTTAAGAATAATAAATCCCGTTCTACCTGATAGCCGAAATAAGAATTCAGGGTTGAGGTCAGGCTCCTGGTAAGACGCCCGCGACCGCTCTCCTTCTCCCGGCGGTAGTAATCATAATAATCCTTTTCATAACCAATACCGGCTAGCAGGCTGGTATAGCGGTCGATGAAATACGGTTGGATATAGTTGGCTTCGAGGAGATGCTGCTTTACCGCCAGTTTGCCGTTAATTTCCATATTTCCGCCGAATCTTCCGAAATTATACAATTTCCAAAAAGCTTGTACCCGGGCCCTGTCTTCCGGACCATAGCCAGGCCCGATCTTTAAACTGTATAAAGGTCTCTCCTCTACCTGCAATTTGATATCCAAGGTAGAATAATCCTGGGGACTGGCTACGGGCTCCAGGATTACCGACTTAAAAAATCCCAGATCAAAGATACGCTGTTGGCTGAGATACAACTTGCTGGCGTTAAAAATCTCATCCCCTTTAAACATCAATTCCCTGGTGATGAGGCCTTCCCTGACTTTTTCTGTCCCGGAAACCATGATCTTGCCGAATTTTTGCAAAGGCCCGGTTTCCAGGGTAAATTCAACTTTGGCCTGCATGGTTTCACGATCCAGGATAACCTTGCCGCTGACCTGCGCTTCATAGTATCCATGGTCAGCCAGGATTGATAAAATATTTTTTTTAGAGGTTTTATAATCCTGGTAAGAAAACAATCCTTTTTCATTTAGTTTCAGGTTTTTATAGAGCATCTTTTTCAAGTCTGTATTAAGATGGACATCGTTTAGTATATTGATCTGGCTGATCCGGAAATAATATCCTTCCTGTACCTGTATGACAATGTCCAGCTTCTTTTTAGGTAAGATGGTGAATTCAGGAGTGACCTGGGTATCGTATAATCCTTTATCCTCATAGAGATTAACAATCTTATCGATATCCATGGCTAAGGTATCAGCGTTAAAATAAGCCGGCTTAGACCAGGGCCACCATGAGGATCCCCTGGTTTTCATCTGGGCCGTGATCTCAAAAGGCAGTAACTTACTCGCGCCTTTTATTTCAATGCGGCGAATAACCAGGTCTTTCTCCAACGGTGCTTCGGTCAGGGTTTCTGCCCGTAAGATACCCGTGCTTAAACATAAAAATAATATAATCAATAACTTCTTCATAAGTTCCTTAAAAGATAAAGGGTGGTTGTAATTATTACAACCACCCTTAGGTTTAGGATAATCTTATCATCATAACTTGTCCTTTTATACTTCGACTACGCTCAGTATAACCCTGAGCCTG
>CAZFDO010000037.1:0-12261 GCA_964517965.1 uncultured Clostridia bacterium | reverse complement strand
TATAGGAAAAAGAAAAATGGACGAGAAGGGAGTTGAACCCTTAAGGTCTAACGACCATAGCGTCCTGAGCGCTACGCGTATGCCAGTTCCGCCACTCGTCCATCAGATATTCTATAGATAAAAATGTCCGCCTAAGGCGGACTTGAACTGGTATTATAATACACTAAAATCCCGATTCTGTCAAGATACCCTTGAAAAAACGTCGACTTTATGATATAATAAATAAATGGAACGCAAAAGCATTGCCATGAACCGCAAAGCCCTTCATAACTTCGAGATACTGGATTCGTATGAAGCCGGCATTGTCCTGAAAGGGAATGAAGTAAAATCTATCCGGGGCGGGCATATAAATCTAGGCGATGCCTATGCCAGTATTGATAAGGAAGAAGCTTTTCTTTATAATATGCATATTTCCCCGTATGAGCATTCCCGCCTGGAAGAATGCGATCCCTTGCGTATCCGCAAGCTACTATTGCACAAAAATGAGATCAGAAAGCTCATGGGTAAGGTCCATGAGAGAGGGTTGACGCTAGTTCCCCTGGAACTTTATTTCAGTAAAGGGAATGTGAAAGTAAAACTAGCCTTGGCGCGCGGCCGTAATTTCCGCGACAAGCGGGAAGAATTAAAGAAAAAAGACGCTCGACGCGATATGCAAAGGGCATTCAGGGAAAAACATAAATAGAAAACAGCGTACAGATGACAGCGTACAGTTTCAAGGATATTTGACATATATCAAGTCCTTTAACTGTTCAGTGAACGCTGATCGCTGAAAACTGAATTTTGGGGGTGAAAGGTTTCGACCGGAGTATTTGGGGTCTTGGATGGCAGGTCGGCATGGTTGGGTCGCCGTTAAATACCTAGCAAATTATAACTGCTAACTATAACACGAACACGCAGTTCGCATACGCCTGTTAAGGCGTAGTATCTCTACCTGCTTTGCTTACGGGCGGTAAAGATATCAAATTGTAGGCTAACCTGACAAGTTACTCTTTAGCGAGTCAGGCGACACTCAGTAAAGATAGCTGCCTTTGTATCCTATCTAGTGGAGACATAAGCAGTGAAATCAAAAACTAGACTAAACCTGTAGAAGTTCTCGACACCGTATTTTGGGACCCGGGTTCGATTCCCGGCACCTCCACCAAATTCACCTGCCGAAGTTTTAACGAAGGCAGGCTTCGCCGAACTTCGATAAATCTATGTTCGGTTAATCTGGCAGGCCAGGATTTTTAACTGACGAAGCCTTGACGTAGTCAGTCCCGGCACTAAATAATAGCTACTTAATTCATGAAAGGTACGGAGTTTTGCATCTTAAAATTACCAGCCCTTTACTTATTTTATTATGTTTCTTAATAATTACGCCGGTACTGGCTGAGCCTGTACCTATACCGATCAAAGTCACCCTCGATAATGGGACCCGCACTGAAGATGCTAAGCTGTATGAACTAAATAAGGAAAAATTCCTTGATGTCACTGACCTGGCTGATTTCCTGGATGCTGATATAAAATGGCTGCCAGTCAGCAAGAAAGTAATCCTGTCCTCAAAAGGTGTGCGGATCGAATTCACATATTTCGGCCGCACCGCCAAGATCAATGATCAAAAATTAAGGATGCCCTCAGTTTGCCGTTTGGAAAAAGGAGATCTTTACGTTCCTCTTAATTTTGTTGTCAGCCGCAGTTTTACCAAGCCTGTCGGGCTGAGAATAAAATGGGATGAACCAGCCAAAACATTAAAAATATTCCAAACGCCGAATATTTCAGGGGTGAAAGCACAGCAGGAAGAAGGCCTCAGCCGTTTAGTGCTGGAAACCCAGGAAAAACTATATTATGAAGCATCGCAGAATGCGGCTAACAAGATCACCGTAGATATTTATAAAGGGGTACTGGACCAGGACAAGAAGTATACTGTCTCAAGCAATGCCCTGATAACTGGTATGAACCTGCTCCAGAAGAGCAATAAAGTATCCTGGGTAATAGAAGTATGCCCGGAATTTGAATACAGCGTCAAAGTAGTTGATAATCCCTGGCGGATACTGGTTGATATTAAGAAAACCGGAGCCCAGGTTTGCCCACCGGAGCCTGAGATATCTGCTGCGGTCCAGGCAGCGGCGGTAAAAGTCCCGCCGATCTCCCCGGAATTGTCTTCGCCACCGGTAATAGTACCCGAGATCAAAACCAGGACTAAACAGCAGAAGAAAACAAGCACTATCATAAAGACTATAGTGATCGACCCTGGTCATGGCGGCCGGGATCCCGGAGCTATCGGGAAATATGGCACCAAGGAAAAGGATGTCAATCTCAATATAGCTTTTAAATTAGCGCAGATACTGCATGAGAAAACCAATTTGCGGGTTATCTTGACCCGTAAGGAGGATGAATTTATCCCTCTGGCTGAGCGCACCCAGATCGCCAATAATAAAAAAGCAGACTTATTTGTTTCTATTCACTGCAATTCCGGTTTGGATAAAGATGCTAAAGGATTTGAAATTTACTTCCTGAGCGACCGCGCCAGTGACCAGGAAGCTGAAGCAGTGGCCAATATCGAAAACTCCGTAATTGACCTGGAAGACAGGTCTGAAGTGAATGATAAACTGAAAGCTATCTTATGGTCGCTGACTTTGAACGAATTTGTCAATGATTCCAGCGAATTGTGTTCATTTGTAATGGAACGGGTCAATGATCTGGATGTGGACCTGGTTAACCGGGGAGTAAAACAGGCTGGTTTCTATGTGCTGCGCGGCGCTAAAATGCCGGCGGTGCTGGTGGAATGTGCATTTTTGTCCAATAAGCGGGAGGAACGGTTGTTGAATAAAAATAGTTTTTGCGACAAGATGGCTAAAACGATCTTTAATGGGATCACAGATTATATCGAACGAAAGGAACAAGAATAAGATGCCTAAAAATATTGGCGTTTTTGATTCCGGCGTTGGCGGATTGACCGTGGTCAAGGAATTAATGAAACTCCTGCCCCGCGAAATGATCATTTATTTCGGCGATACTGCCCGGGTGCCCTATGGCAATAAATCCACTTCTACCGTGACTAAATATTCCCTGCAGAACACCCGTTTTTTACTGCAACAGGATATCAAGTTGCTGGTCGTTGCCTGCAACACTGCCTCAGCTTTAAGTTTAACCGCCTTACATGAAAAATTCCCTGACCTGCCGATCATCGGGGTTATTGAGCCGGGAGTAAAAGCAGCCCTGGCTGCTACCAAAAAGAAAAGAGTAGGAGTCATTGGCACTGTGGCCACTATTTCCAGCCAGGCTTACAATCGGCTGCTCAAGGCCGGAGCTCATGACTTGCAAGTGTACGGGCAAGCCTGCCCTTTATTCGTACCGCTGGTGGAAGAAGGGTGGATTCATAAAAAGGTCACTTCGCTTATTGCCGCAGAATATCTCTCAGGGATGAAGCGCGTAGGCATAGACACCCTGATCTTAGGCTGTACTCATTATCCCTTGCTGAAAAAAATCATCGGACAGGTAATGGGTAAAAAGGTGAAATTGGTAGATTCAGCCGAGGCTGCTGCGCGGGAAGTGCAACAGATCTTAATGCAAAAAAAGCTGGCAGTCACCAAAGGCGTGGGAAATTGCCTTTTTTATGTCAGTGATATCCCGGATAAATTTATCGCTGTTGGCCAACAGCTGCTGGGTGAAAAAATACAGCAGGCTACACAGATAGATATAGAAAAGTACTAAAAAGAGATTATCCCCCCTAGTTTTGCTACGCGAAACTGGCAGGGGGGACAGGCACAGATTACAAACAAAATGGGGCATGTTAGATGTTTACTTTAAAAGTTATTAAGGTTTTCAGCGCGGCGCATAATTTACGCCAGTATAAAGGCAAATGCGAAAAACTGCACGGCCATAACTGGAAAGTTGAAGTGGAAGTGCAGGGTAAAAAACTGGGCAAATCCGGCATGCTGATAGATTTTCATGAACTAAAAAAGAAGCTAGAAGATATTTTAGCTGAATTAGATCATGGTTATTTGAACGAGATACATCCTTTTGATAAAATAAATCCCACCAGTGAAAACCTCGCTAAATATATTTTTGAGTCTTTGCCTTGTCACCCAAGCAAAGTTACTGTCTGGGAAAGCGATACTGCCTGCGCCTCCTACACTGAGGATTAAAATGAAGAAAGCAGTTGTGCTGTTAAGCGGCGGCCTGGATTCCGCTACCTGCCTATACTGGGCTAAAAGCCAGGGCTATGATTGCCAGTGCCTGGTTTTTGATTATGGACAAAGGCATAAAAAGGAAATAAGGCACTCGCTCCAGGTGGCCAAAGCAGCCAAGTGCCATTACTTTGTAGTAAATATATCCCTCCCTTGGAAAGGCAGCTCCTTATTAGATAAAAATTTGCCTGTGCCTTTTTCAACTGCCATCCGCCATCTGCCATCTGCCATCCCTTCCACTTATGTTCCCGCGAGAAACACTATTTTCCTTAGTTTTGCCCTTTCTTATGCTGAAGCTATCGGCGCTCAGGCTGTTGTGATCGGTGCCAATGCTCTTGATTACAGCGGGTACCCTGATTGCCGGCCGGCTTATTTCCAAGCTATGCAAAAAATGGCCAACCTGGCTACTAAAGCAGGGGTCGAAGGCAGGAAAATTAAAATATTAACGCCTCTCTTGCATAAAACCAAAGCTCAAATCGTCAAACTCGGCACAAGCTTAAAAGTGCCATACAAATTGACCTGGAGCTGTTATCGCGGCGGCGCCAGACCCTGCGGGACTTGTGATAGTTGCCTCCTGCGTGCCAAAGGTTTCCGCGAAATTGGACTATTAGATCCGGCGGTGGCCAAATGAAAGCTGCTATTACCGAAATATTTGCCAGCATTCAGGGTGAAGGTTTATTCGTAGGTGAAAAACAAATCTTTGTCAGATTCGTAGATTGTAACCTGGACTGTGATTACTGCGATACGAAAATCAGTAAGCGGGTAAACGAGTTGGCTAGTGAGCGTGTTTTGAACAAGATTGAAAATTTAAAAACAGGGAAGATAAATTCCGTGTCGCTGACTGGCGGGGAGCCACTATTATACGCTGATTTTCTGAAAATCCTTATCCCTCAGATTAAAAAGCTGGATCTGAAAACCTATCTCGAGACCAATGGCACATTGCCTGAAGAATTGAAGAAAATAATCGGTCTGATTGATTATGCAGCTATGGACATAAAACTGCCTTCCAGCGGTAATCCCGCCTGTTGGGAAGAACATCAGGAATTCCTGGCGGTATTGAATAAGTCGCGCATTCGGCCGGATAATTATTTTGTGAAAATTATTTTAACTGCCAAGACCAGGGCGGCAGAGATCAAGAAAGCTGTAGAAATAATCGCCAGTGTTTCCCGGCATATTCCGTTGGTCCTGCAGCCAGTCACACCCATCCGCCAGATCAGGGCAATGTTACCCAAAAATATCTTTGCTTTCCAGGATCTGGCTTTGGCAAGCTTATCTTCAGTAAAAGTGATCCCGCAAATGCATAAGTTCCTGGGAGTAAGATAAGACAAATTAAGGAGACAACAGATGTATCGCCGCTATTTAAAAGTACTTTTATTTATGATTGCTCTAAGTGTTGCTGTTTTTAGTGGTGTCAGTGCTGAAACAGTCTATAATGCAGGGGTACAGTCAAAAACAGTACTCCAGGCTACGCAGGATGTGGTAGGGCAAGATATAGTCTATCCCAAAGTAGAGCATCCTGAAGTCACTGGCTTGGAAGTGCGGATCCCATCAGGTCAGGAGACTAGCTGGCATACTCATTCCATGCCGGGCTATGCGTATGTGATCTCAGGAACTGTGACGATGGAGTATGAAAAAGGGGTTACCAAGCAATTTAAAGCCGGTGATGCTTTTGCCGAAGTAGTAAATGTCTCACATAATGGCCGGAACAATGGCTCTGAAGATGTTGTGCTTGTAGTATTCTTCATTGCTGAAGCAGGCGTCCCTTTCACCACGAAAAAGGAAATAAAAAAAGACTGAATAAGGCAATATGACTTTTTGGATATGGGGAATAGTAATCAATTTCATATTTCAGGGTTTTCTGTAATGTAGTTAAATCTTAGAAGAGAGGTGTGCTATGGCATTAGAAACTGTCCGTGTGCCGGAACCGATGATCCCTTTGTTTGAAAAAGCGGAAACATACGTAAAAGATTACTTTAGTACCTACAAAAGTGATCCCAAAAGCGGGACCATTACTATTGGTGAAGAGAGATACATTTTAATGCGGGCTAAGTCCCTGCGAGTAGATTTTGTGAAATATTTTAGTGAGGCACTGGGATTGTCAGGAAAGATGGGAGAAGAGGCAGCTAATAATTTTCTCTATATTTTAGCCCAATCGATTGGCAGGGAAGATGCCAAGCATTTCGCCAAGACGCAGAAGGTTTCCGACCCGATAGCCAAACTGGCTGCTGGACCGATCCATTTTAGTTTTAGCGGTTGGGCTTTTGTAGATATTTTCCCGGAAAGCAAGCCTAGTTCTGATGAAAATTATTTATTAGTATATGATCACCCTTATAGCTTTGAATCAGAATCATTTGTTAAAGCCCATGGCATGTCTGCGGAAAGTCCGGTTTGCGTAATGAATGCCGGCTATTCTTCAGGATGGTGCAGTGAAAGCTTTGGGGTAAATGTTGAGGCTCGTGAGATCATGTGCAAAGCCAAAGGTGATTCAGCTTGCCGTTTTGTTATGGGAGTGAAGAGCAAATTAGACGAGTACCAGAAATGGGCCTTAGAAAATATTAAACGATAAGGGAGAGAGCTTAATATGTTCTATGATGATTGTTTGCAAATATGCCGAAGATATATTGAGGAAGATCCAAGGCGATTTTTGGACCGGCAGATCGAGTATCATTTAAACAAATCACCTAAGGATCTAGTTATAGCCGATAAAGAAGTTTTAGCTAATTGGCTAAAGGTCTCCTCAGCACTTTTAATTGGAAAAGACAAAGCTAACGAATTTATGAATAAAATTGTTTCATTAAAAGAGAACCCGCCTAAATAGTTGACATCGTTACTTTGTGCTGCGGTCGCGCTATTGATAGTAGCGGTTAATAATGCTAATCCGCGTAATCAGTATGTGGAATCCCTGCCTACCGGCAGATAACCATGTTCCACCTCGGAGGTGGAACGTAGGTTAAAATATAAGGAGGGGCATTGAGGAAGGATAAATTAGTTGAAGGGCAAGTGTACCATGTGTTTACCAGGAGCATCGCAGGATACAAGGTCTTTAACAATAACAGTGAATATGAAAGAATGCAGAACTTGATCCAGTATTATCAAGCTTATAAACCGGCGGTAAAATTTTCCAGATTTCTACGGTTGCCGAAAGATATTAAGGAAAATCTTAATAACGATAAGGAGATTCGTGATAATAAACTAGTAGAAATTATTTCTTACTGCCTTATGCCAACCCATATACACTTAGTACTAAAACAGATTAAAGAAAATGGCATTTCAATTTTTATGGGGCGCTTGCTAAATAGTTATACCAAATATTTCAATATAAAGCATGGCAGAAAGGGTCCCTTGTGGGAAAGTAAATTTAAAAATGTCTTAGTGGAAACAGATGAGCAACTGCTTCATCTGACCAGGTATGTGCATTTAAATCCCGCGACTGCTAAACTGGTTGAAAATCCAGCTGACTGGCAGGTTTCCTCCTATAAAGAATATGTAGATCAAAATGTAATAGGGATATGTAGCTATGGGGATATATTAGATATAAAACCAAATGAGTATAAGGATTTCGTGGAAGATAGGATCGGTTATCAACGAGAATTGGCTGAAATTAAAGCCCTAATGCTGGATTGATAACCATGTTCCACCTCCGAGGTGGAACGAAGTGGTTTACGGTTATGGCTACGCGGTTGAGAGTAGCGGTCTACGGTGGTGGGGATGGGGAAAGGGTACGGACGGGGAGAAAAACCGGGATGGCTTTTTGGGGTTGGGGGGATGATATGTTTAAAAAAATGTATAGAGTTTTATTATTAGTTACTATCTTGCTGAATATCGTTGGTTATGCTATAGCAGAGGATAACTCTCATGTATATCACCTAATCAATCTAAGATATAGCGAAGCGCTCTCTTTTAATACTAACTATACGATGCAATCAACCATGTCCCCTTTGCAATTAACCGCAGGTTTAGGGATAGGGGGATATAAAGCAGGCATTGGCATTGGCTTTGGTGGAAATTTCGACAATAATTATAGCGGTGAGTTTAAAACAGGTGGAATCGGAGCGGGCATAAAACTTAGTTATTTGCAGTCTTGGCATTTTGATACTAATAAAAAATATCACGGTAAATGGATAGGTCTTGAGGCTACTTTAGCTTTTATTTTTGGTATTGATATTGGCTATTATAAATCTGTAATAGCAGGCAAAAAAGAATCATTGACCACCATCAACGTAGGATTATTCTACTAACCAACCTCAACCTCGGAGATTGACAGTAACGGTAAAATGAGGGTAGAGTGGGAATAAAAGATATATGACTAAAACAATCGTGCCTGGTAGGGTGATAACCCTGGAACATAAGAAAATACCACTACCTAACGGCTACATAGTAAAGATGGATGTTATTAAGCACTTAGGGGCGGCTTTGATCATACCTTTTATCAACCGGGATAAGGTTATCTTACTGCGGCAATACCGGCCGGTGATAAAGAAATATCTCTATGAACTGCCAGCTGGCACAGCAGAGAAGGGCGAAAGCGACCTGACGACCGCCAAGCGGGAGTTGACCGAAGAGACTGGATATTCAGCCGGGAAGATGACCTTGCTGGGGCACATCTATCCTGTGCCGGGTTATTCTACCGAGAAAATTGCGATCTATAAAGCAGAAAAGCTTAAGCCGGTGAAATATCATGCTGAAGAGGATGAAGTAATTACGGTGCAAGCTGTAAATAGAGCTGCTGTCAGAAAGATGTTTAAAAAAGGCCAGTTGACTGATGCTAAAACTATCTGTGCTTTCGCGATGTGCGGGTGGATATAGGAGCGGTTCGCAGTCAGCGGTTCGCGGATGGCGGTAAAAAGCGAAAAGACCGTTCGTGGTAAAGACCGTTGATAGTTGATTGAAAAAGCAAAAAGACAGATAATAAAAAGAAACCGATAACACCTTCGAGGAGTCCCCTGGAATGCGTGGTCACCTCGCAGGTGTCTGTTTAAAGGCAGAATATGAGTAATAAATTTACTGGAGTAAAAATTGTAGAAGCGTCGGCGGGGTCGGGGAAGACGTATGCCCTGTCCAGGGCCTATCTAGGTCTCCTGCTGGCGGATCCTTCTGATAATACCCTCAAATCACTCTTGGCGATTACTTTCACCAACAAAGCCACCTATGAAATGAAGGAACGCATCCTAGAGCTATTGAAAAGAACTGCCCTGGATGAGTTTGTAAAGCCAATAGACAAGAAAGAACTGCTCGCCTACCTGAAACTGCAACCTGCTCCTGCCAAAGACAAAAGCCTGCAAGCTCTCGACACCATCATCCTGAATTATAATTCCTTCCAGGTGAAGACCATAGACAGCTTTGTCAACCTGCTGTTGTCTGGCTGTGCCTATCGGCTGGGGTTGCCGGCTGATTTCCGTATTAAAAAGGATTATGAATATTACCTGGAGGCAGCGCTGGACCTGATAATCGAGAGGGCGGGTCAGGACAGCCAATTACGCGGTATGTTCGAGAACTTCCTGGACCAATATTTGTATGCTGAGGATAATAAATCCTGGTCGCCGCGTATGGATATATTGGCTCTGGCCAAGGATATGTTTACGCAGAACACCAAGCACGGGATGGATTTCCGGGTGCCAGGCCTGGGAAAAGACCTGATACCCAAAAAAAGAAGATTCCTGGAACTGCTAGTCCAGTTGAGGAAAAAGCTGCCTCAGGGGACGCATAAGACATTCTTGAAAAGCCTGGATAATTTCCTGCAATTTAACAAGGATACATTTTCATTGGACGGGATGTCTACTTTTTTCCATAAAGATAACCTACCGCTGAATAAGGGAGTGGCTGTTGGGGAAGCGACGCATAAGCTGTGGGACCAGATCAGGGCTATCCTGGCGGATATCGCCATGCTGGAATCTTCGCGCGGCTATGATCATTACTTGCTGATATATGACCAGATACGGAAAGCTTTCCAGGCCATTTGCCGGAAGGAAAGCATTCTTTTCCTGCCGGAGCTGAACGGCCAGGCAGTCAAAATATTCAATGAAGAGGATTTCTCTATACCAGAGCTGTATTACCGTCTGGCTGCCAGGTACCGGTACATTCTGATAGATGAATTTCAGGATACGAGCTTGTTGCAATGGTCCAACCTGTCGCCTTTGGCAGAGGAAGCATTGGCTGGCGGTGGCGGACTGTTCCTGGTGGGAGATGCCAAGCAGGCGATATATAGATTTAGAGGTGGGGAAGCAGGGCTTTTTACCGCAGTACCGGAGAATCTTTCACGGTTCGGTTTAGCAACTGAAAAGCTGGCCAGGAACTTCCGCAGTGGCAAGGTGATAGTGTCTTTCGTCAACGCGATCTTCCAAGCAGAAAACTTGCAGTCCCTGGTGAATGGCTTCCTGGATAAGAAGGGCCATGCCATTGTAGAAGAGCAGGAGAGTGGGAAATACCTATCTCTCTACCATGACCTGGCACAGAGCGCAGTTAAGGAGAAGGACGGATTTGTAAGGGTGGATGTGATAGGTGACCCGCCAAAAGCTGGCAATGCGCATTTAGGCGGGTTGGTCCAGCCCAAAGTTTCTGAGGTTGGGCTGTCCCAAGATTTTGAGGAAGATTTGCAGGCAGCAGTCTTGGATAGGATAAAGGAACTGCTGAAGAGGTTTAATGCAGGAGAAATAGCTATCCTCGCCAGGACGAATAAGCAGGCTGAGCTGGTAACCGGGTGGCTGTTGGAAGCTAAACTGCCGGTGGAATCGGAAAAGACCCTGAACATCCTGGAACATAATTCTGTCCGGGAAGTAGTAGCCCTGCTGGAATTCTTGGCTGCGCCGCTGGATAACCTGGCTTATGCCACTTTCATCAGCGGTGAATCATTTACCCGCGTTTCCGGGATCCCCGCGCTAAAGATAAATTCTTTCCTGTTCAAATTAGGTTTGCGCGTCCGCAAGGGCGACAAGATATATTATTACCGGGAATTCCAGAAAGAATATAAGCAGGTTTGGGATAAGCTGATCGAGGATATTTTTCGCAAGGCCGGGTTTCTGCCACTGTATGAACTGATCGTGAGTATTGTGAGCAGGTTCGAGTTATTGAAGCGGGCCAAGAACGAACAGGGATTCCTGGTGCGGTTCCTGGAGCTGGTCAAGGAGCAGGAAGAAGAAGCCCTAGACATCCCCGGATTCCTGGAATACCTGAAAAACGCGCGCGAAGAGGACCTGTTCGTCAAAACAAGAGAATCACATTCTATCCGGGTGCTGACCGTGCATAAAGCCAAGGGCTTGGAGTTCCCGGCAGTCATCGTGCCGTTCACCGGTATAGACCCGAAAGTGGATAGTTTCCATATAGAGGAAGAGGATGGAATGCTTTCGCCGCTGAACATCGCGGAGAAATACTGGCGCCTGAACCGCAAACTGGCTGAAATACGGCGGACAGAATACCTGAAGAGCATCTTGGATGAGATCAATACGCTGTATGTTTCTTTCACCAGGCCTAAGGAAGAATTGCATATATTTGTGGAGAAGGAATCAGCGATGGTTTCATTACTGCCTGGATTGCCCTATGAAAAAGGGCAGATGCGGACAGCGAAATCGAAAATAAAGGCAGTCGCGCCGATAGTCCTGTCCGGCAGTCTGTTCGAGGACTGGACAGCGCGGCTGAATGAAGAGCAGGAACAGCCGGAAGACCCGGAACGTACCAAGAGGAAGAAAGAGGGAGAAATCTTGCATTATCTGCTGGCCGGGATAGGTGACGCCCGGAAACAGGATGTTAAGGCGATATTAAGCGACAGGAGAAAGTCGTTGCCGTTGTTGTTTTTCACTGATGCTGAACTTGATGCCCTGGAGAAGAAGGCGCTGTCAGTTGTTACGAATCCGGAAATGAAACAATTCTTTGAGCCAGAAGCAGAAGTCCTGACTGAAGTCAGTATCACTACCGAGGGTGGAGTGGGCCGGAGAATTGACCGCTTGCTGATATTCCCAAAAGAAGTATGGGTAGCTGATTACAAATCAGCCATGCTTGCGCAGGAAAAGGCCTATGATCAGCTAGCAGGATATTGCCGCGCGGTTGAAGCGATATATGGCAAGAAGAGCAGGGGATTTTTGATTTATCTGGATAAGTT